>JAMCTD010000116.1:8781-14931 GCA_023380995.1 Patescibacteria group bacterium | reverse complement strand
CGACTGCATAATCCTTAAATCAAAAGCCAAAGAAATGGAAAATGGAATAATGGAGGAATTAGGGGTGGAGGCATTTGAAATTACTAATCAGACAGCTCCCCGAAAGATTGAATTTTGGTTGGGAAGTTTACTTTCCTCAATTGCAGAGAGTCTTAATAAATTTGCTTTTGATTTAAGGATTATGCAGTCGCCGGGATTCGGAGAATGGCAGGAATCATTTGGCAGTTCACAGATTGGTTCGTCCGCTATGCCTTTTAAGAAGAATCCCATTAAGGCTGAACAAATTTGTTCATTGGCGAGGCTGGTGGTTAACCTGTCAAAAACTGCCTGGGATAATGCCGCATATATGCTTTTGGAAAGGACACTGGATGATTCAGCTAATAGAAGAGTGGTGACTCCGGAAATGTTTTTGGCAGTGGACGAGATGCTAAATTCTTCTATAAAAATTGTTGATGGATTAATTATTAATGAAAGCAGGATACATAAAAATCTGGAAACCTATTGGCCTTTTTCTGCAACTGAGGGAATTATCCTGGAATCAGTGAAAAAGGGGGCAGACCGGCAACAGATGCATGAGATACTCCGGGAGATTTCCATGAAAGCTTGGGAAACTATTTCCGGAGGTAATCCTAATCCAATGGAGAATTTATTAGAAGAGAACCCTATTATCAGGCTCTACTTAAAACCAATTGAAGTTGAAGAAATTTTAGATGCCAAAAATCATATTGGAAATGCCAAAGAAAAAGCTTTGAAGATTGCTGATATAATTAAAAAATTATGACAAAAGTAATGATCATAACTGGTTCTGATTCTGATTTGCCGGTGATGAAGGAGGTGGCAAAAGTTATGGAGGAATTTGGGGTAAGTTTCGAAATGACAATTTCTTCAGCGCACCGATCACCGGAAAGAACCAAGGAGCTAGTGGAAAATGCCAAAAGCAGCGGAATAAAAGTAATTATTGCCGGGGCGGGAATGGCAGCACATCTTGCCGGCGTATTGGCGGCAGAATTTCCTTTGCCGGTGATTGGAGTACCTCTCCAAAGCGGAGTTTTGCATGGGATAGATGCTTTACTTTCGACAATGCAAATGCCCTCGGGGATTCCGGTAGCAACTGTAGCGATAAACGGAACAAAAAATGCCGGGATTTTGGCAGTGCAAATTTTAGCAACTTCGGATAAAAGTTTGGAAGAAAAGCTGGTGGAATACAAAAAGAAATTAGCTGAAGGTGTTTTAGAAAAGGCAAAAAAATTGGCACAAGAAATGTCGTCCTGAGTGATTAGCCGAAAGATTTCCCACGGACTGGGAAGATTGCCACGTCGCTACGCTCCTCGCAATGACAAGGTATATGGTTGATGAAAAAACTGTTATCGCAAATATTCATAATGTTTTAAAAACTGTAAATCTGTCTGGTTTTGGTAAAAAGCATTCCGGTAAAGTCCGCGATAGCTATGAATTGGACGGTAAGCGGATTATCATTACCACTGATCGCCAATCCGCTTTTGATAAAATTCTCGGTTTCATTCCTTTTAAAGGACAAGTGTTAACAAAACTTTCAGAATTTTGGTTTAAAAAAACAGCAGATATTATCCAAAATCATTTAATTTCCGTCCCTGATCCCAATGTTATGGTAGTAAAAAATTGCCAGGTAATCCCAATTGAAATGGTGGTTCGCGGTTACATTACCGGCGTGACCGATACTTCGATTTGGGGATCATATGAAAAAAGGGAAAGGGTAATTTACGGCATTAAATTTCCGGAGGGTTTGCGAAAAAATCAAAAATTAGCAAGCCCGGTAATCACCCCAACCACCAAAGCGGAAAAAGGACATGATGAAAGGTTAACTGAAAAAGAAATTATCCAAAGAAAAATTGTGACTCCGGCAATTTGGAAACAAATGAAGAAGGTAGCTTTAGAACTTTTTGAAAAGGGACAAAAAGTTTGTGAAAAGGCGGGAATAATTTTGGTGGATACAAAGTATGAGTTTGGCTTGGATGAAAAGGGGAAACTAATTTTAGTTGATGAAATACATACTCCTGATTCTTCCCGGTACTGGGTTAAAAAAACTTATCAGGCAAGATTTAAAAAAGGTTTAGAGCCGGAAAGTTATGACAAAGAACCGTTAAGGATTTGGTTTAAAACTCATGGTTACACCGGCAAAGGAAAAATTCCTCAAATGCCCCCGGAGTTTATTGCCAAAATGAGCAGGCTTTATATGGGAATTTATGAAAAAATCACCGGCCAAAAGATTATCCCGGATACAACTAAAGATGCTGATAATAGAATCAAAAATAATCTGTTAAAATCTGAGTTTGCAAAAGATCGATAAGACAGATATAATTTAATATAAGCTTTATGGCAAGTAGCAACGGTTTTGTATTATTAACAGGAACTGCAAATTTAAAGCTGGCAAGAGATATTGCTAAAGCTTTAGGTAAAGATGCTGACGAAACCGTGACGGTTTTTTCTGACGGCGAAAAAAGAGTTATCATCCCCGAGAATTTACGTAAACGCGATGTTTTCATTATCCAACCAACCTGTCCGCCGGTTGATGCTAATATCGTCGAGCTTCTTTTAATCATTGATGCAGCCAAAAGGTCATCCGCCAATGAAGTTTCTGCAGTTATTCCTTATTTCGGTTATTCAAGACAAGACAGAAAAGACAGGCCTAGGGTCCCGATATCTGCATCTTTAATTGCCAGATTAATAGAATTTGCTGGTGCAGATCGGATTATTTCAGTTGATATCCATAGTGAACAAGAGCCGGGTTTTGTCGAAATCCCCTGGGATGTCTTATCTTCATTTGTTTCCAAATTGCCGGAGCTAAAAAAGAATTTTCCTGATGGAGATTTAGTGATAGCATCACCGGATAAAGGCGGGGTTCCTAAGGCCACCTTTTATGCGGATTTACTTAAAGCGTCAGGCGTGGCCATTGTTTATAAGGAAAGAGATGTGATGAAAGCAAACGAGAGTCAGGTGATGGATATGATAGGTGATGTTAAGGGTAAAAATGTATTAATTGTTGATGACATGATTGATACAGCCGGCACTATTTGCAACGCTGCCCAACTAATTAGGGAAAGAGGAGCAAAAAGCGTATCTGCTGCAGCCACTCACGGGATTTTCTCCGGTTCGGCGCCCGAAAGAATCAAGGCTGCTGATTTTGATAAAATTTTTATCACTGATACTGTGCCAATCAGAAAAGAAATGATGGATAATCCGAAGTTGACAGTAGTTTCTATCGCTAATCTTTTAGCAGAAGCTATTAAACGTATTTATCAAGGTGATTCGCTTTCTGAAGAATTAATTCCCAAAGGCCATAAAGAAGAAAGAAACTGAAAATTCTGAGCAACGTCGAAGGATTAACGTAAATCCAAAGTTTCGCCCCCAAAGGTAATATTTTTTGACTTGATAACAACTTGTCTTTTTCCTTCTTCCAAATATCCAGCGTCCAAGCTTTCAAAACCATTTTCCTTGATAATTTCTTGAGCTTTTTCGACATCCTCAGTCGGTAAGAATATTGCATAATCTTGCCCCATGTTATAAGTGCCGTACATTTCCTCATCGGACAAATTGCTGTGTTTCTGAATAAAAGCAAATAATTCCGGGGCGGGATAAACCTTTTCTATCACGTAAACGAAATCTTGAGGCGCCCGCATAACTTTGCGAAGTCCATGGCCGGTTATATTGGAGATGTAATGGATATTCACCCATTGATCAAGTAAGCTCTGGATTAATTTGACATAAATATTAGTTTTGGAAAGAAGTGCTTCGCCGTACAATTGTCCGCTGGGAAGTTTGGTTGCGTATCCATCAGGTAATTCTTTAGCAACTGCTCTGGCCAGCGAAACTCCATTAGCATTAATGCCGTTGCTTTTTAAGAAAATAATTCTGTCTCCTTTTTGTAAATTCCCGGCTTTGATTAACCGGCCATTTTTAATGGTTCCTATGGCTGATCCGGCCAGATCAACAGTTCCTTCCTTAATAATTCCTTTAAGCGTAGGTGTTTCTCCGCCGCCCCAAGCTACTCCTGACTCATTACAAGCATTTTTCCAGCCTTGGATTAAATCTTTCATTCTTTCTTCGTCCTGCAGCCAGCTGTTATCCTCGATGGCCCAATAGGCATGCAACACAAACGGCTTAGCTCCTGAGGTAATAAGGTCGTTTATTATTGTAGCCACGGTATCATGGGCGATAATATCGTAATAAGTTTTCTTGGTGATTGTTCTCATCTCGTCCGCCACTAAGTTTTTTGTCCCCAATCCTTCAATTACCGAAGCCATGAAGGTTTTTTCATCAACTTGCCAAACAAAGGCTGATTCGCCCCGGCTGTCTGATATTTCTTTATAATTAATTGCTGCTAAATTTTTAGCGGTTTGGGCTGCCGCGGTTTGGGCTAATTTTTTAATCGGATCTTTGGTGCCGTAGTTGTCTCCGACTTGAGAATAAGTCAAGCTTGTCGCTGCGCGATAAGTGATAGATTGTTTATTACGAAGTGACAAACTTGTTTTATCTTGTGCCATTTGTGTGATTAATATACCATATTTATTACTCTCAATGAAATTGAAATTGTCCAAAGAAAATAAATTACGCTCCGCAAAACACCACACCCGTTTATTATTAATTTTTCTTCTGGCATGTTCAGTTTTACTTTTAGTTACAGTATTGGATTACCAAGAGCTAATCTATCCGCCTCCTCACGAGAATCAGGTTTCCCCTAAGCAATATATTAACGGTAAAGCGGAAGTAGTTGAGCATGGCCCCAGGGATAAAAAAAGAATAGCATTAACTTTTGATGCCGATATGACTCCGGGGATGTACCTACTTTTAGAAAAGGGGATTGTTAAATCTTGGTATAACAAGCCCATCAAAGAAACATTAGATCGCGAGCGGGTAAAAGCCACGGTATTTTTAGGAGGTCTTTGGACAAAAGCGTATCCCAAGGAAGCGTATAATTTGGCCCATGATTCACTGATAGAAATAGGAAACCATTCTTATAGCCATTATGCATTTACCAAAAACTGCTTTGGATTAAGTGTTTTGAAAGATGGGGGGCATACGGATGATGTAGGGGCTGCGCAAAGAGAAATTTTTAAGGCTACGGGGATTATCCCCAGGTACTTCCGTTTTCCCGGCGGTTGTTTTAATCAGGTTGATGTAGAAGCATTAGCTAAAAGAGGTTTGAAGGTGGTTCATTGGGATGTGATAGCCGGAGATGGATTTAATCAAAATGCCGATTCGATCGTGAGAAAAGTAGAAGGAAATGTGCAAAACGGGTCGATTGTAGTTTTCCATATCCATGATGGTCCTTATGCGCCCAAGACAAATGATGCTCTAATAAGAATTATCCCGGATTTAAAAAAAAGAGGTTTTGAATTTGTGACAATTTCTGAAAAAAAAGAGGTTTTGAATTTGTGACAATTTCTGAGATGATAGGAGATAGCTAAATGATAAATTGGCCATTAAATCCTTAGTTTACCCTGGCTTAATCACAGCAAACTTTGGTATAATTTTTTTTAAACCTAATGAGTAAACGTCATGTCCGTCATTTTCCCGTCTCCGTAATTTTAATCCTTTTATTTTTGTCGATCGTTTCAACTTTTAAAGCATCAAATTTCAAAAAATCTATTCCTGATGTTGTTGAAATGCCCAAAGACGTTAAGGAGTCGATTAAAAATACCAAACCGCAAAAAGTTTTATATGTACCGATTTTGATGTATCACTATGTTGAGTATGTTAAAGATCAGGGCGATACCATCAGGAAATCACTAAATATCATGCCATATACATTTGATTTAGAAATAAAGACTTTAAAAGATGCCGGTTTTCATTTTATTACTACTGCTGATTTGGCAGAGGCTTTAGATGATAAAAAAACCTTGCCTCCAAAATCTATAATTTTAACTTTTGATGACGGTTACCGGGATTTCTATACGGATGTATTTCCGATTTTGAAAAAATACCAAGCCAAGGCAGTGTCGTATGTCGTGCCCAACTTTTTAGATAAACCAAATAATTTAACAACTAGGCAGCTTAAAGAAATTGCTAAAAGCGGTTTGGTAGAAATCGGAGCGCATACAATGGATCATACTTATTTAGCCGGTTTGCCTTTGCATCGGGTGGAGTATGAAGTTGATCAAAGCAAAAAGACTC
>JAMCTD010000116.1:0-8771 GCA_023380995.1 Patescibacteria group bacterium | reverse complement strand
TTATTAGGTATACCGGTGGTATCATTTGCTTATCCATATGGAGCGTTTGATAACCAGGCAATTGGTGTGGTGAAAAAAGCCGGTTTTAAATCTGCCGTCACCACTTTGCCCGGAATTTATACCTTGGATATTAACAGATTTTTCCTTTACCGGATTCGGCCGGGCGGCAGGATAGGAGAGATGCTTTTGGATTTATTTAAATCTGAATCTTTGAAAACAAGTAGCTCCCCAGCACAAATAAAATAGCAGTTAAAACACCTAAGACTGTTAAGTCTAAGGATAATCCAAAGTGAGATGACCCGGTCAAAGTCTGTCTGAGGCCGTCGATGCCAAAAGACAGCGGGTTAACTTTAGAGATCGTCTGCAAAAAAGGAGGAGCGGATTGAAGGGGAAACAGGGCCCCGGACAGGAAAAACAAGGGCATTACCAGAAAATTCATAATCAGTTGAAATCCCTGGAAGTCTTCGAGGGTAGAGGCAATGGCAGTGCCTAAAGCTGTAAAAAGCAGGGCAATTAAAAACATAATAAAAATTGCTCCCGGCACGGCCCATAAATTATTTGGCCTAAAGCCAACTAATAAAGTTAAAATTAAAACAATGACTCCCTGTATGGTAGCAATGGTAGCCCCGCCCAAAGTTCTGCCGATCATGATTTCCAATCTGGAAACCGGGGCAACTAACGTTTCTTTCAAAAATCCAAACTGCCGGTCCCAAATTAGCTCAATTCCGGAAAAGATGGCAGTAAAAAGAATACCTTGGGCAATGACTCCCGGGCCTAAAAATTCGATATAATTTCCGCCGCCAGCTTTTTGGAAAATCGGGCCGAATCCGAAACCAAGCGCCACTAGGAAAAGCAGAGGTTGTCCTAGTGATCCGATTATTCTGGATTTGGATCTAAGGTATCTTTTTATTTGTCTTAACCAAAGAATATAAATTGTTGACATTATCGTCTTCCTGTAAACATTCTTCTTCTCATTCTCAAACGGTCAACTCCGCTGACTTCTTCTTCCCGGATTTTGCGGCCGGTTAAGGATAGGAAGGCTTCTTCCAAAGAGTTGGTTTTGGTTTGTTTCTCAAGTTGATTTGATGTGCCTTGGGCAACAATTTTGCCGTGGTCAATAATGGCAATCCTTTGAGCTACTTTTTCTGCTTCTTCCATATAATGAGTGGTGAAAAAAATGGTAATTTGTTCTGATTTGTTTAAATTTTGGATATATGACCACATTTGATTTCTGGTTTGCGGATCCAAGCCGATGGTCGGTTCATCCAGAAAAAAAACTTTCGGGTGGTGAAGTAGGCCGCGGGCAATTTCCAGTCGTCTTTTCATGCCACCGGAGAAAGTTTTTACCAAATCATTCTTGCGGTCCCAAAGGTCAACTATCTCCAAAAGTTCTTTAATGCGGGATCTCCGTAAAGTACCGGAGACTTTATACAAAATGCCATGGAAATCCATGTTTTCGTATGCGGTTAACTCGTCGTCTAAACTTGGATCTTGGAAAACAATCCCAAAAGATTTTCTGGCTTGGTCTTGTTGGGTTTTTGGGTCAAAGCCATTGACCTCCATGCGGCCGCTGGTGGGAGACAGTAGAGTGGTCAGCATTTTAATGGTGGTGGATTTGCCAGCGCCGTTTGGTCCTAAAAAGGCAAAAATTTCTCCCTTTTTGACTTCAAAACTGATATTATCAACAGCGGTAAAATCGCCGAATTTTTTAGTGAGATCCTTAACTTCAATTGCTAAATCTGTCATTTTTTTTTGCAGAATTATCTTAATCTAATTTCTCTTGATTGGTCAACATAAATTTTTGTACAGTAAAACCACCAATGGTTTTTTGTTCAATCAATTTGCCATGATCTTGAGCCCAGGTTCTGCCTTTATTTTTAAAAACCTCGGGAATCCTGCCGGTTTCAGAAATCAATAAATAAAAGTACTTTTCTTTATTCGTGGCCTTGGGAAGCAAATCGTAGGGGTGGAGCTGGTCTCCGCCTAACCAGCCCGGCACATACCCAAAGTGATTTTTGCCGTACCAATTATACAAATAAGCCCACATGCCGTTATAGTAAAGAGGATAAGTAACGGCGTTGATGGCAAACGGTTCTCCGTTGGATTGTTGATAAGTAAAATCTATGACTTGTAACTGGGAATTAAGGTCTGTGGTTGAATCATAGACATTATCAAACAACTCGTAATTTTTATGGGATCTTGCAAGTATTAAATTAGTATTACCCCAGACAATCAACAAAAGAACCGGCAGGATTAAAATAAGTTTTTTGAGTCTATAAAGTGCATATCCGGTAATTAAGGCGATGGCTCCCGGTAAACCAATCAAAAACCAGGGTTTTTGGTGATATCCCAAAATGAGAGTGACCAGAGGGGAAAATAAATATAGCAATAAAAAATAAATGCCGCGCTTCTCCTCTTTTATTGTTTTGCGCTGAATTAGGGGATAGACAGAAAGGAGAATTACTGTGACTGCAAACAATAGGCCTAAATCCAATCTCTGGGGATAGAGATTTAAAGAAAACTGCTTGCCAAAATCATGAATGAAAAAATTCAAACGTTCCGGGTAAGTAAACCTGGCTTCCGGAGAATTGGCAGACAAAGTTAGAATGGTTTTAACTCCGGAAAAATTTAACTTAATCTCCGTTAAGATCATAGTAGAAACTGATAGAGTAAAAGCTATCAAGCTTAAAATAGTTAGTTTCAAACCGGGGATTTTGGGTTTGAAGATAAGCCAAAAGATTAAAGTTATGGGAATTAAGTAAATAAAAGATATAGAACTTTCTATAGATAATCCTAAGAAAATTGCCGAAAGTACCAACCCCCATTTTTTGTTTTTAAAGTAGCTCCATAAACCAAAATAAAACAAGGGCACCGTGGTAAAGGCTGTGGTTTCATTAAACAATAAACCAGCAAACTTGATGGCTTCAAATGAAACGGCAGCTAAGATAGCCGTTAAAAGGGCGGGAAGTTTTTTCCCAAAAATTGATTTTGATAGGAAAAATAAAATAACTGCAGAGAGTAAATTAAAAAAACTATTCCAGTAAGCGCTTGCTATCAGATCTCCGCCAGAGAAAAAGAAGGGGATAACATTGTAGTAAAAAAATAACACGCCGTGATGAAGTCTGGGATCACCATAGATAGCGCGCCCGATAATTGGCAGTTGGTGATCAACGGTGATCTTGTAGGTATAAAAGGCGTCCTCGATTTGATCAAAATCAAAAACTAAATTAAATCCCCGGATATTTTCGTATCTTAACCAACCACCTAAAGCTAAAAGGCTTAGTAGAATTAGAATGATTACTATTGTATGTTTTTTAAAACCGATTTTAAGCACAGAATTTATTATATACTTTTCTTAAAGGAGACTATAACTTATTTTGTTTCGAGGATCGCTTAGGGAAGATTAAAAAGAGATTAGCTTAATTAAGTTAGCTAGCAGGGATTGTTCTTGCGTTACTAAGTTACCTGATTCCGCTGAAACAAAAGCTGTGACCGGCGTGGAAATAGGTATAAACCCTAATACTTTATATTCTTTCTCACCATTTACTTTATAGACTACCGTTTGATCTTTTACCTCCAGTTTAATTGTTCCGTTGATATTTCCAAGTTTCGCAGATGGAGAGGCATTTGCTATTTGCCCTTGAATTTTGTTGATGATATTGGCGGAAAGAAGTGTTTGGATTGCTTGGTCAGGCAAAACTGTAACAGCTTTTTGACCGTTTGGCGTGGTCACGGTTAGTTGTCGGGTAGCGATATCAACTGATAAGGGAAAATCTATTTCGGCCTTGATATTATTTTTGGTAATTACTGGTTTACCGCTCTCCGTGGAGATTTTAATGCCTTCATTTTCCAACTTATTATCAATATCTTCTTGAGCTTTTTCCATTCCATCATCTTTTAATTCCACTTTTTTTCCATTCTTGTTTTCAGCGTCTATCTTAACTTGTCCGTTTTCTGATTCATATTTCAGTTTCAGCTTATCTTGTTCAATCTCTATCTTAGTTGCGCCATTATCCTCAACTTTGGTTTTTATTTTTTGGCCACTTAATGTTTCTGTTTCTGTTTCACTCTTTTGATTTGATTCTTTTTGTTGCTCCTGTTGTTTTTGTTGGGTTTCTTGCTGTTGTTCGGAGATTTTTTTAGCTGTTTCTTGGGCTTGTTCATTATTCTTATCTGTGTCTTCGCCTAGAACATATTGGGAGGTAGAAGTAGGGAATTGTTGTGTAGTAGTAATATTGGCTGAGGCAATAAGGCCTGTGGCCACTAAAACAGCTATTAAAAGCAGGATATGGCTAAATCCTTCTTCGTTTGAACAGTGGAGCGGTGATTTAGACATTAAAATAACATTAAAGTATTGGCCAATATTTGTCAATTGATTAATGCTAATTTGACAAGACAGCTTGGCAGTGGGATAGTAAAATTAATGAATCAAAAAGGCCTTGCCCCTATCTTTTTGATAGTTGCTGTTTTGGTTGTATCTGTAGTAGCTTTTTTGGGTTTATCAAAGTTTAATGGACAAAGATTTGGTCCCCCTCAAAACAATCCAGGTTGGGGCCAAAAGCCTGGAGGGGCCCAAGATTTTGGCGGGCCTCCTTCTACCATTCAAAAGCAGCGTTGGAACGGCCCAATTCCAAATCCTCCCAAAAATAAAATTACCTATTATAAAGGGCTTTGGGGAGCTGGCTGGTTTTATCCTGAAGAATTTACTGGTTTAAAATTTGATCCCCAAAAATATGAAAAATGGGGAGTAAACATTGTTATGCTTCAGCCTGGTTTTGAGATCAACAGTAATGGTGATGTGCGATATCCTCCTGACTTTCCCACCTATGTAGATATGGATGCCAGGATTGGGGAGCTAGCAACAAAGTTTTATCAGGCAAATGTACATATAGGCTTAACTCTGATTCTTACTTATAAAAAGGAATTTTCAAATGGAGGACAAGGAGATATGTGGGCCGGAGAACCGCAACCTTTTCCCAAGGAAATTGTGGAAAAACCCGGCTACTTTGATAAATTTAACAAGGTGGTTGAGGATATGGCTAAGATTGCCGAAAAATACCATGTTTATATGTTTGCTCCCATGGGAGAAGCGGATGGAATTTTTGGTATGAAGGTGGCACCCTTCCTGACCCAGCAAATGGTACCTTTGGTCAGAAAATATTATACAGGCAAGCTGTATTATAAAGGGGATTTACATAATGGCGAGGGAGATAAGATGAATTTTAAAGGTTATGATGTATTAGGATTTGTCATAGGTCCTTCTGACCGTATTACTAATACAGAAGACTTAAGAAAGTTTTTTGATTCTAGTATGGACAGGGCTGTAGCTTGGGCAAAACGCGACAATATTCCGGAGGTGGTCGTTTCCGAACATGGATATATAGGGAATAATCAAATGGCATCCGCAGAAAATATCGGGTTAGCCTTAGAAGAAGGCAATAAAAAATTAAATGGCGTATTTTTGACAGAACCAATCCCTGATGTTTTTAAAACAGCCCAAGGGGATGAAATAGTAGAGCAAATGAAAAAGTGGTTTTTAGCCAACTAACTTATTAATTTCCCTCGGTACACTTTTGGCTTATTGTTGTATAATAGCTCATTCAAACTAAAGGGAGGTGAGGAGATGTTAAATCGAAGAGTAATTATTCCGGTAGTGGCAGCTGCGGTCGTTACAGCAACTATTATTTTCGGTATTACCCATTCAAGAGTCAAAAATAGTCATCTGTTGTCTGGACTAGTTGGTATGGTAACTCAGCAGTATCATAAATAGTAACCGGTTTGGTATGATGGATAATAAAACTAACGGATGAGTAGAAAATACCACAAAGTCACCCTCTTCCTGCCAATTGCCTATTTTGTAATTGTCAGCATCTTTTTAATCCGGCATGGAACTTGGCTTTCTCCTGACCTTTTTTTCTTAGTTGCGCTTTTTATTACTCTCATTCTGGGCAGAACTAAGCAATTTATACATGATTGGTCTATCCCGATATTACTTTTGCTTAGTTATGATTATCTTCGGGGGTTGGCGCCAAAGCTGACGCAGGCGGCCAATATTTATCCGATGATTAATTTCGACAAAGCGCTTTTTGGAAGCCTGCCGACAAATAGCTTGCAAAGTGCATTATTTTCTGACGGTTTAGTTCACTGGTATGACTATTTAGGAACGGCTTTATATATGTCGCATTTTATAGCCCCCATGATAATCGGTTTCATTTTTTGGTTAAAAGATAAAGAATACTTTCGCCGATTTTTTCTGGCGTTACTGCTACTTTCCTATGCTGCTTTTTTTACTTATGTAATTTTTCCGGCCACGCCGCCCTGGATGGCAGCTCAGCAAGGATTAATTCCGCCGGTTCACAAGGTGATGGATCAGGTGTTTGTTAATCTTCCGCATTCAATTAATCTGCCTTCAGTTTATAAATTTATCGGCGTTAATTTGGTAGCTGCAGTTCCCTCGCTTCATGCAGCTTATCCGTTTCTTATTCTGCTCTTTTTAGTCCGGAAATATAAAGCTAAAGGGTTGTTATTCTTGCCGTATATGCTAGGCGTTTGGTTTTCAATTGTCTATTTTGGGGAACATTATGTTTTTGATATTGTAGTAGGGGTTATATATGCCGTAGTAATTTTTAGTTTAGTAATAAATGCAGAAAAACTTTGGCAAAGATTGATGATGCCATTTTACAAAATTAATTTCAGGTATAATGAGAAAATATGGAATTTGATCCGGAGAAGGATTTAGAAATCTTCAGGCCAGTATTTGGTAAACGGCCGGAAGTGTCCAAAGAAGTTTTGAAGCAGGATTTGAACAGATATTATCTGCCGTACATTCAAAAGTTAATTGAGGTCAAACAAAAAAAAGGCAATTCAATTGGTTTGATCGTTGGTGTTTCTGCCATCCAGGGTACCGGTAAAACTACCCAAGGCGAGATTTTGGAAATTTTACTTAAGCACCTGGGCCATTCTTCAATTTCTTTATCGATTGATGATCATTACCTGACTCATGCCGAATTAAATGAACTTCGCCAAAAAGACCCCCGTTATATTAGACGCGGTGTTACTCATGATATTACTTTAGCCATCCAAAACTTAAAGGACCTGCAAGTTATGCAGAATGGAATGGAAGTAAAGATACCAATATATGACAAAGGGGCAGAGAGCGGAGATGGGGACAGGGTGGGTTGGAAAAGTGTTACCCAAAAACCGGATTTTATTTTTTATGACGGCTGGATGCTGGGGGCCAGGCGGGTGGAAGATGAATCAGTATTTGAGAGTGGTTTACCTGCTTTAGATACTCCGGAGCATATCCAGTTTGCCAAAGATATTAATAAAAAGTTGGATGAATATTTGTCTTTGTGGGATTTGATTGAATTTATGAATGTTTTATATGTGCCGAATTATCAAATTTCTTTAGAATGGAGGGATCAGGCTGAAGAGGTGTTGCGAAAGCAGGGAAAGGGTATGAGCAAAGAGGAAATCCGGGAATTTGTTTACTATTTTTGGCGGTCTGTCCACCCTGCCATCCAGATTAAAAATTTAGCTCATGATTCTGCCCATGCCCAGCAAGTCACTGTTATCAATGATGACCATTCGATAAAAGAGGTTCGGAATTGATGAATAAACTTTTTTCCTCAGAAAACAACAAACTTATCTTTATCCTGGTTACCATGTTTTTAAACTTTCTGGGGTTTAGCATTCTTTTTCCCATCCTGCCGTTTATGGTGGAACAATATGTCCCAAATCCACACGAAATTGCTTTATATGTCGGATTACTTTTGTCTGTATATGCCTTTTGCCAATTTTTTGCTGCACCGGGTTTAGGGGCGCTAAGCGACAGATTCGGCAGAAAGCCAATTCTTTTGATTAGTTTATTTGGTTCAGCCATCGGTTATATTTTGTTGGGGATAGGCGGAGCATTGTGGGTATTATTTTTAGGCCGGATTATTGATGGGTTAACGGGCGGGAATATCAGCACTATTTTTCCCAGGGGTTTTTAATCAATAAATTATTGCCAAAACTCGGTGAAATAAGAGTGGCGATATTGGGATTAGTGTTGACTTTTGTTGGATTTGTAATTGTAGCATCAACTGCTTTTTTTGCTTCTGTAATCTTGATTTATTTGGGTTTAATTATTCTCAATATCGGTGATGGTTTGTTTGAACCGGCAGAGGCTAGTTTAATTTCTGCCGCAGTCGGTCCCCAGATGCAGGGTAGGGTTTCGGGAGCAAATCAGGGCATGCAGTCAGTTGCCAGGATCATTGGTCCGTTTTTTGCCGCCTACATTTACCGTTACTTTAGGGGTTTGCCCTATATGTCGGAAGCAGTGCTGGTGAGCTTATCTTTATTGGTATTTATTTTTTCTTTCTCCGTAATTCGAAGGAAAGCTTAAAGAAAACAAAAACAATACTTTATTAATTGAAATAAATTAGGCTACAATAAGATTAGGTATGTCTGAGGGTTACATCAAACACTTTGAAGAGATTGATATTGGTGATGTTCCTGAGGTGGGAGGGAAAAATGCTTCTTTAGGGGAAATGATTCAGAGCTTTAAGGGGACGGATATTAATATTCCGGGCGGATTTGTGGTTACAGCGACTGCTTATAAACACTTCTTGTCGCAAACCGGACTCGCTGATTATATTAAAGAACAACTAAAGGACTTAAATACCAAGAATTTAGAAAACCTGCAAAACCGGGGCAAAAATATCCGGGAAAAAATTAAAAGTACTAATTTACCGGAAGATTTAAAACAAGCCATCAAAGTTTGTTGTTTT
>JAMCTD010000115.1 GCA_023380995.1 Patescibacteria group bacterium | reverse complement strand
TCTTTCACCCCAGATTGCTTCCCCGGTATTTTTAAAAGTTATTGGAACATCATATTTTTCGCCTGTTACTAATGAGTTATATATCCCGCCGTGCACAACTTCAGCTTTTCTATCTTGAACAGGAAGGCCTAATGTTTTGGAAGCTGAGACCATGGTCTGATAAGAAGAATAATACTCTGGGTATGAAGCTCCAAGAATCTTAATGTTCTGTTTTTCACCTGTTATTTTTTTAAATGAGAAGTGGTCAAATGGTTCTTCTTGGTAATTTAGTAAAAATGGGGTAACAGCTACTATTTGGTTATTGCTCCAGGGGCCTGAGTATGCCTGTTGCATATATTCTGCTACAGTATCAGAAGATGGCAAAGACTTGTCAAAGTTTAAGCCTTCTGCGTGTCTCCAACCTGTTTCAGTGATAAATATTGGCAGGTTTTTATGTACACCCATACTTTTTAAAAAATTTAACTCCCATTGCCAGCCATTTATAGTTCCACGGCCTGTATCAGTGGGCAATCCAACAAAACCGGGATTTGGATAGGAATGGGATACCCAACCATCAAGTTTATTAAAAATTCCAGGTACAGTTTTATTCATTTCGCTTAAATACCATGCCTCATCACTATATTTTGGAAGTTGCCCAGGAGCTGATGCATCAAAACCAGCGTTAAGCACAAAAAAGTCACTGTTTTTATTTTTCAGCGCTGTGATAGTTTTATCTAAAACATTTGCATAAGATGTAGGGTCAGCAGATCCATCCCATTCCTGACCATGGTTTGGCTCATTGTAAATAATCACATATCTATTTTTTGTAGGCCAAACAAGGTTATCCAAAAAATCTGCCCAGGCAACCTCTTCACCCTCATATGGCCTTTTCCAATTGCCTCCATCTGGTTGTGTAGCAATTCTAACCAAAGGAATTAGGTGGCGGCGTCTAAGATCATCAAAAAAAGACTGCCATTTATCATGGTTTCTGTCTTTGCTTTCAACTAAAACTGTTACATAACCCCAGTCACCACCAGATGAGTTAACTAAAGTCGCAGCCGGAGAAGCTTCATCAGGAGTTGTAGAAAGGATATGAATACCAAATTTATTATTTGGAGATGCCAAAGGATCAACAATAGCATACGAAGGAGTAATAAATAGAACAAAAAAACAAAAAAGAAATACTAGTGCGGTGACAAACTTCATATGAATCTAAGTATTTTACCAAATTCTCATCAATATTTGATTTAAAACGGCTTACATCATACAATTTACACTTATGCAGCGACTAACAATCAAAGGAAAAGTACATAAATTTCCAATATATTTACCTGATGCAACAAGGGGAGTGGTAAGAAGCATTGATTCTGATGATTTAAAAGAAACAGGAATTGATGGCATCGTTGTTAATACTTATCATCTCTTATCAGAACCAGGCTTAGAGACTCTGGATAGCCTAGGTGGAATTAAAAATTTCATGAACTTTGACGGACTTGTAGTTTCTGATTCAGGAGGTTTCCAGGTTTTATCGCTTATAGCAAAAAACAAGTCTTTGGGGAAAATAACTGATGAAGGCTTGAAGTTTTATCTTTCCACAACAGGACAAAAACAAAAATTTGTTTTAACCCCTGAAGATTCTATTAGAGTTCAATTTTTTATTAACCCTGATATTATGATTTGCCTGGATGATTGTCCCGGTCAAAATTCAACAGAAGATGTAATAAGACACAGCGTTACAAGAACAATAGCTTGGGCAAAAAGATGCAAGGTAGAGTTTGATAAACAGTTAAAAGAGAGAAAAATCAAAGATGCTAACAGACCTTTGCTATTTGCAGTTATTCAAGGTGGAAGCGATAAAAATTTAAGAAAGTATTGTGCAGAGGAACTAATAAAAATAGGTTTCGACGGATATTGTTTTGGTGGTTGGCCAATGATTGGTGGCAAAGTAAATTATGACATTTTAAAATTTACAGCTGATTTAATGCCAGATGATAAACCTAAATTTGCACTTGGGGTAGGAAGTCCAGAAGCAATTGTTAAAGGAACTGAGATGGGTTATGACATATTGGATTGTGTACTTCCGACAAGAGATGCCAGACACCACCGCCTTTATATCTTTGATAGTAAATCAAACAAGATGGAATATATGTACATCAATAAAACTATCTACAAAAACGATCAAAAGCCAGTTTCAAAAGACTGCAATTGTCACACATGCAAAAACTATTCAAGAGCATATATGCGCCACCTGTTTAAAATTGGAGATTCTTTAGCCTGGAGACTTGCCACTATCCATAACCTTACAGCTTATGCAGATCTGATTAGGGTGCTAAGAGGCTAACATTACTGCACAAAAAATTGGGAAGCAGGAATAATCTGTTTTGAAAGTGTTGGATTGCTCCAGCTTAGCTGAACTTGTGCACTCCCATTGTATTCATAATACTCAACCTTGATATCATATTTAACTCCCTGATTAAGAGTAACTACTCCTGAAACTTCAGTAGCTGCTTGATTTATCCATCTGTCAATAACCAACTGATTATTTATCCATACCCTTACCCCATCATCAGATTTTGCATAAACTGTATACGCCCCAGAAGAGGGTGCGACAATTTTTCCAGTCCATCTTGCACTAAATTTATTAGTTGGAAGTGATGAGGCTGGAGATCCTTGTCCCCATATAAAGTCAATATTTGGATCAATTCTTGTTAGTTTTGGTGCACCTCCAAAGGCTTTATTGGCGTTTGAATAAGTGTAATATTGTCCTGTTAATCCAGATCCAGTAGCAGGAGTAGTTATTGTTGGAGTTAAGGTGATTGTGGGGGTTTGTGTTAATGTTGGCGTTATGATTTGAGTAGGCGTTGGACTACTCCACTTGATTGCTAAAATTCCATAATCTGCTGCATTGATAAAACCGTCACGGTTAATATCCGTCAGAGTATTTGTTGAGGTTCCCCAATTTTGGAACAACATATTTGCATCTAATGCATCTATTTTTCCATCTCCAGTAATATCTGCATTATATTGTGGGGTAGGGGTGGGAGTTACAGCTCCACCTGATCCTCCAAAAACCAGTAGAGTAATTGAGTACGGCGGAATTGTTAAACTAACATTGTTACTAATCCCCACCAAATCAGCTAATTTTT
>JAMCTD010000114.1 GCA_023380995.1 Patescibacteria group bacterium | reverse complement strand
AAACTTTTATCTTCAATACCTTTGCTGTTGATTATTGCTGGATTTGGAGTAACTAAGTTACTGCCTCCGTTTTCATATATAAAAAGGCTTCCGGTAATATTGATGCTGGTGGTTTTGTTGCCACTTCCGTTATATTTCAATTTTCTTCTGTTAACTACTCCAGGTAAGGCCCCTTTGCCAAAAGAGGAGAGAAAGGGTTATTTTGAGGATTGGACAGCAGGCTATGGACTTCCTGATATGGCTAAATTTCTTTTAGATAAAAGCAAAAGCCAAAAAGTTGTGGTAGGAACAGCAGGTTACTTTGGGACATTGCCTGAAGGAATTCAAATTTATTTGGATAAATCAAAAATATCAATTGTTGGCAGTGGTGCAACTGTTTCAGCAGAAGTCCGTAATGCAGCTAAAGATAATTTAACTTTCTTTATCGGGAATAAAAAAGATCTGGAAAATAAAATAAGAGGTATTGTGACAATTCTGGAATATCCAAAACTTTCTCCCTTGGATGGTTCTTTGCAAGACGCTACAGTTTTATATCAAGTATTGCCCTAAAGATGTTATATGAAGAAAATACATATCCTTTTAATTTTGATTTTGATAACCCTGCCCACAATTCTACCTTTTTTTAACAGCAGATTTTTTTATACCCAGGATTATATTTTTATAGCAAGATTGCAACAAATGAGCACAGCTTTGCAGTCAGGGCAGTTTCCAGTTAGGTGGGCGCCTGATTTAAGGTATGGTGAACCTCTGTTCAATTTTTATGCGCCACTACCTTATTATATTGGAGCCTTAATTAATGTTTTTGGTTTTAATGTTATCTGGACAGCCAAAATTATGTTTATGCTTGCCAGTATGTTATCTGCCGTTGCTATGTATATTTTGGCAAATAAACTTTTTGGTCAAAAAGCTGGCATACTCGCAGCTGTTTTATACACCTATGCTCCATACAGGGCGGTTGACATATATGTCCGGGGATCACTTTCTGAAACAGTAATAAAAACAGTCCCAAAAACTTTTTATCATTTCTCTTTAATGTTGGTAAAAGGATCAAAACTTAAAAATCTAAGTTTCTTAAGCTTATCTTTAGCAGGATTATTTTTAACACACAATGTTACTACTTTAATGTTTTTACCGTTTCTTATTTTTTGGTGGATCTATTTAGTAGTAAAAGAAAAAAGTGGTAAGGTTCTTCCATATTTTGTATTAGCGTCTATTTTAGGAGCTGGGCTGGCTGCTTTTTTCTTATTGCCTGCTGTTTTTGAGAAAGATTTTATTCAAACAAAATATTTAATAGTAGGTTATTTTAATTTTAGGGCTCATTTCGTAGCTTTTAAGCAATTCTTTTCCTTGTTTTGGGGATACGGATCATCGGTTTGGGGATTAGACGATGGTTTATCTTTTCAAGTTGGTCTGATGAATTTTGTAATCTTAGCTATAGCTGCTGTTTTGGCAATCTTGAAGAGAAATGATAAAAAGTTTTTGGGACTGTTTTTATTACTGGCAATAAGTTTTATTTTTTCCTTATTTTTACAACATAATAAATCAGCTTTTATTTGGGAAACTATACCGCTTATGGCTTTTATTCAATTCCCCTGGAGATTTTTAGGAATATCAATTTTTATTGTTTCTTTGGTAGGTGGTGCTATTGCTCCATATTTAAAGAATAGGCTGTCGCCTCTTTTTTTTGTTTTAATCATAGTAGCTGTTTTATCAACTGTGATGTATTTTAGGCCTAAAGAATATGCTAGCGATAGTTTTTTTGACAAATTCTTGAATACTAGTAGTATGCATAATGGGTTTGATTTAACTAAAGATTATTTACCAATTTGGGTACAGACTACAGATGATGATAGGTTTGATGCACCAAGGACTGAAATCGGTAAGATGGAAATTTCAGGTGTTAAGCAAAAATCAACAGAGCTGCAATTTTCTACAAATGTTTCAGATAATGCTTTGATTGAAGCGCCCATCACTTATTTCCCCGGATGGGAAGTTTACGCCAATGATCAAATTATCCGGCAAACTGTACCATCAGAAATGGGGCTTATCAGGTTTAAGCTTCCTAAAGGTAGTTACAAAGTGAAAATTGAGCTTAAGGATACACCTGTTAGGGTTGCCGGAAATATAATTTCAGCAATATCAGTATTATTAATAATGTTGATATTTTTTTACCCGAAGCAAAAAAGCCCGTTTTTGGTAAACAAAAAATAAATGAAGAATTTTTTAATTACACATAAAGAATTTATTTTTGGTTTGATACTGACCTTATCCCTGTTTTGGCCACTTTTTGCAGCACCCTATTTTACTCACCACGATGATGTTCAAGTAATCAGGGTTTTTGAGATGGATAAATGTATTAAGGATGGCCAAATTCCCTGCAGATGGGTGCCTGATTTAGGAGGTTTATATGGATATCCCATTTTTAATTATTATGCTCCCTTGCCATATTATTTTGGTGAACTGATTTATCTTATCAGCAGCAACTTAATATTTAGCGCGAAAGTAATGTTTGCGGTAAGTTTTTTGGGAGCCTATATTTTTATGTATCTTTTAGGGACAAAACTTTGGGGGAAAAAAGGCGGTAGTTTAGCCGCCATTTTTTATAGTTACGCCCCATATCACGCCCTGGATTTTTATATCAGAGGAGCGATGGGTGAGTTGTGGGGACTGATGTTATTGCCTGCTGTTTTCTGGGCTCTGATCAAACTGGAAGAGAAAACTAATGTTTTACATCTTCTGCTTTTGGCTTTTTCTTTTTGTTTCTTGATTCTGTCACATAATCTATCAGCTATGATTTTATTGCCGGCAATTTTATTTTGGGCAGTTCTATTATTTTTTAAAAACGGAAGAAATAAAAGATTTATTTGGTTTAGTGTGATTTCTCTTCTTCTAGCAATCTTGCTTTCAGCATTTTATTTATTACCTGCAGTTTTTGAGAAAAATTTAGCTCATCTTGAAACGCTGGTTGAAGGGTATTTTTCCTACACAGAACATTTTAAAGGCTTTAAGAAATTATTTTTAGAAAGGTCTTGGGGGTATGGAGCATCAATAAGGGAAGTGCCGGGAGGTGAAAGAGACGGACTTTCTTACCAAATTGGATGGGTGCATCTTTTGGGATGGATTCTTTCGTTAATTGCTGCAAAAATTTTATGGAAGAAAAACAGATGGTTAAGCTTTAGCATAATATTTTTTACCACGGTAACTTTATTTGCGGTATTTATGATTAATCCCAGGTCGGAAGTTATATGGAAAACTTTTGATTTCTTAAAATACTTACAATTTCCTTGGCGGTTTTTATCAGTTGTAATATTTTTCGTATCGTTAATGTCAGGTAGTTTATTTGTGTTAAATTTCAAAAAGAAAGATTTGTTGTGGGGATTGTTGATTTTTATGGTGGTTGCTTTAAATTTTTCTTATTTTAAGCCGGAAAAATTTATACAAACAAGCGACAAACAACTTTTAACCGGTAAGGATTGGGATAAGCAAATAAAACGGTCGATTTTTGACTATCTTCCTATATACGCAAAGGAACCACCCGCAGAACTTGCGACAGAAAGATATCAAATCTTAACCGGTGATAGCAGTATTTTGGATTTTAAAGAGGGCACTAATTGGATTAGTCTTAAAACAGAAACCAGTTCTCATACAATTATCCGTTTATCCCAATACTATTTTCCTGATTGGAAGATATTTATAGATGGTAAAGAAGCAATAATAGATTATAAAAATAATAGTTTGGGATTGATGACTTTTATCTTGGGAAAAGGTAATCATGAAGTTTCGGCAAGATTATATGATACTCCCTTAAGGTGTATAGCAAATTTAATTACTTTAGCCGGATTTGTGATGGCTATCATTTTATTCCTAATATCGTTTGTTATCCT
>JAMCTD010000113.1:2535-6004 GCA_023380995.1 Patescibacteria group bacterium | reverse complement strand
ATTTTATAAGGTTTAGAAGTTGTGGTGTTCCCTAAAACTTATGAAACCTGCAAAGAATTTTTGGATAAGGATCAAGTGGTTTTTATTTTGGGGCGGGTGGATAAAAGGGAAGAAGAGCTGTCTTTGATTGTAGAGAAAATTAATTTATTTGATCCTGAAAGTATGGCAGATGATACGATCCAAGAGGGGCCTTGGGTTGAGATTTATGTTCCTGCAGGCACGGATGTTACAGTGTTACAAAATATAAACAGGACTCTGAGAGGTTTTCCCGGTTCTACTCCTGTAACATTGTTGCTGTCTAGTAATGGAGGAGTAAAGCGTTTGGATTTGCCCTTTAATATAGATCCCCAGCCTGCTTTGGAAGATGCAGTAGTAGGCCTTCTTGGTGAAGGGGCTTTTAAAATAGTCTAAATTGTGCTATATTCTCCAGTATGATTTCAGCACAAGTTGGTGAGCAAAATATACATGTTGGTGATACTGTCAGGGTACACAATAAAGTAATAGAAGGAAATAAAAGCAGGATCCAAGTGTACGAGGGGATTTTGATTGGTCTTAAAGGCAGAGGGGTTAATAAAACTTTTACTGTCCGTAAGATTGGAGCAGGAGGAATTGGGGTTGAACGGATTTGGCCTCTTGATTCAAATGTTATTGTAAAAATTGAGGTTAAGAAAAAAGCCGGAAAAGTCAGACGGGCAAAATTATATTACTTAAGAAATTTAACAGGCAAAGAGGCCGTAAGAGTCTAATTTAAAATTCAAAGTTCAAAATTCAAAATTTTGGTAGTTTTCTTCGAAAACTTTTCACTTTTCACTTTGAACTTTTAACTACATAATGATTACTCCAACTTTTCAAATAGAGAAAAAGCTCTGGGATTTGGGTTATTCAATGGTTTGTGGCCTTGACGAAGTAGGGAGAGGTTGTTTTGCCGGGCCAGTGGTAGTGGGAGCTGTGATATTTCCTAAAGATGTGGTGCTTCCAGAAGGGATTGCTGACTCAAAATTACTAAAACCTAAAACCAGGGAAAGGTTAGCTGAAGAAATTAAGAGGATAGCCGTAACTTGGTCTGTAGCAGAAATTAGCGTATCTGTAATAAATAAGGTTGGGATTGGCAAAGCTACCCAGATGGCCTTTAGGAAATCCTTAAAACTTCTTTCAAAACCCCCTGATTTTGTACTAATAGATGCTTTTTATATTAAGCATTTAAACAGAAAAAGGCAGAGACCCATTAAGAATGGAGATAAAATTTGTGCTTCTATCTCAGCAGCTTCAATTATTGCCAAAGTTTATAGAGACAAATTGATGAAAAAGTTGCATAATAAATATCCTAGGTATGGTTTTGCTAAACACAAAGGCTATGGCACCAAACAACACCAAGAGGCTATTAAAAAATATGGCCTGACTAGGATACATAGGAAATCATTTAACTTGGAGAAATTTATAGATTAAAATTTGCAACTAATTATATTATAGGATATAATATTTATATTATGCTTATAGAATCAAGCTGTGCTTTTGAATTTAGTGGTGAATGTGGTATAGGAGATAGGTGTGCGGACTTAGTGTTTTTAAAGAAGCAGGGCAGGATATCTATAGATCAGTTGGGACTTGATCCCCGATTGATTAGAGAGTTAGATGAGAAAGGATGGGGGGTTCCTATATTGGCTTGTGCCCATCGTAATAATTACAGAGGCAGTTATCTTTGCCGAGCTAGTTCGATCTATCCAGCAAATACTTGTAACTATTTTGTGCCAGTATCCCAAGATATTAGTATATGGTATCCTTTAATGAGGCGTGGAGAATGTCTACAATTAAAGCAGGTAGTTTAGGTGAGGATTTAGCTTGTGAGTATCTTAAAAAACAGGGGTATAAGATTTTGGAGAGGAATTTTAGGATCAGGGGTGGGGAAATTGATATTGTGGCCAAAGATCAAGGAACCTTGGTATTTGTGGAAGTAAAAACACGCTTTACTCATGATTTTGGTCTGCCTGTGGAAGCTATGACACCCTGGAAAATTAAAGCTCTTCTTAAGACTGCCAAATTCTATGTTCAAAAAATTAAGTGGGGAGATAAAGAGTACAGGTTAGATTTTGTATCAGTTGATTTTGCGGATTCTAAAGATCCTAAAATAGAATTAATTAAGAATATTACTTTTTAGTTTTATGGTTTCCTTCAACAGCAAAGGGAATTTCATCCCAATCACGTACTTTTCTGATTTTTTTGTTAATAGACCAAACAGTTTCCAAAAGCCTGGGATCAATTTTTAAGTCTTTGGCCCGTCCGATAAGAGCTACTATATCTTTGGGAAAACACTTCCCTCCAAAGCCTTTGGCAGTTGTGATATCCAGGTGCGAGTCATAAATGCGGTGGTCTGAAACAACCATGCTTTTGACTTCCTCATATTTAATTCCCAAAGCCTGGCACAAAGCATACATTTCATTGGCAAATATTACTTTGGTTGCCAGGTATGCGTTGGCCATATATTTGACCATTTCAGCAGTTGTTGTGTCTGTTTGGAAAATTTTGGTAAGAGGAAATCTCTGGCGGTACAGCGCAACTACTTTTCTTGAAATCAGATCATTGTTGGCTCCGATAATATTCCTGTCTGCATTTAAGAAATCCTCCAAATAGTTAGCCTCAGTTAAAAATTCAGGGTTAAAAGCAAAATTACTTTTTGGGTACTTTTTCTCAAAAGCAGCAGTTGTGCCGGGTACCACAGTTGATTTGATAACAATAATTTTGTCAGTGTTGTTTGTAAAAGCAGTTATTTCTCTAATGCTCTCCTCAATTATGGAAAGGTCAATGCCTGATTCATCTGCCTTCATTGGGGTTGGCAGGCAAATAAAAATAAACTCGCTTCCTGAAACTACCTCTTCCAAACTGGCAGTTTCCTTATACTTATCATAGTATTTTATGTCGTATTTATCCTGAACATCAGGTTGAGAGAAACCATATGCCAAAGCCTGGCCAACTATTCCGTAACCAATGATGCCTAATTTTGCAGGACTGATGAGTTCTAAAGAGGAGTCTTCTGATTGTTTACTCATTTGTCAAAAAAGTATAGCATAAACATGCAAGTATGCAAATTGTAAAAAAAATTGCCCTGGCAGTATTTAAGGATAAAAAAATGCTTCAAGTAAGAAGCAAAAAAAACCCTGATGTTTTTTATACTTTGGGTGGAAAAGTAGAAAAAGGAGAGGATGATATTTCCTGTTTAAAAAGGGAGGTTAAGGAGGAAATAGATTGTGGAATAGATGAATCATCAATCAAATTTTTAACAGAGTTTGAAGATGTAGCTCATGGGAAAGATCAAAACTTGGTTAATATTAAAATGTATAAGGGAAAATTAATTGGTACTCCCAGGCCTTTTTCTGAGATAGCAGAAATAGGTTTTTTTGATTCCAATTCTGATAAAAAACATCTTTCTGTTATTGCCCAAAGGACCATTTTCCCCTGGTTAAAAAAACATGGG
>JAMCTD010000113.1:0-2525 GCA_023380995.1 Patescibacteria group bacterium | reverse complement strand
CTATTTCCTCCTTAACCTCCCTTTTTAAACAGGAAATATCATCCTCTCCTTTTTCTACTTTTCCACCCAAAGTATAAAAAACATGGGTATATAAATTAAAGCCTCATAGTTGAGATGGGGCTTTGTTTCCAGTATAATCTGAGGTTGTGTGAGTGTTTAACGCGCCGCGTTCGTCTAGTGGCCTAGGACATCGGGCTTTCATCCCGGAAATCACGGGTTCGACTCCCGTACGCGGTACTTTAGATTGTTGTAGCAAGCAAAGCTACAATTTTAATTTTGGAGCTTTATATTTAATTTTATCAAATCCTTCCTAAGTTGCTGAGGATTTTTGAATACGATACTTTTAATTCCTATATCTTCAGCAGTCTTCACAAATCTTGGATTGTCATCAATAAAAATTGATTCATCAGGTTTAGCTCTTAATCTCTTTAGAATAATTTCATAGGCTGCTTTATCTGGCTTAGACACACCCTCTATATATGAATATGAAACTGCATTAAATAATTTATGGTAATCATAGATTTTATCCAGATACTCTACCCATTCTTTAGCATGAATAGACAATAGTCCTATTTTATAACCATTCTGTTTTAGCTTTTCAATGATTTCTCTTGTTCCTGTAATTTCTCTAAAATTATTCCTGACAGCCTGTTTTAATTTATCTAAAGATGTGTTCCAACCATGCGTTTTTATCATTGCTTCCCAATACGAATCTTCACTGATTTTGCCAAGGAATAACTTCTCAAGTTCGTCTATGTGTAAGTTCTCATGTTTAATCTCTATTTGAAGAATTTCCCCTAAGTATTCATCTACACCTACTATCCCCTGAATTAAAGTTTCAGCTAAGTCAAAAATAATAGCCTTAATCATTAGGCTAATTATACAGATTCTAATCCCTAGAGGTAGTTAGTCGTTAAGTTCGGAGTAAAGCTATTTTCTAACAAGGTTTTCCAAGCTCGTAGTGATCCTAGAATTTGGTTCCAATTCTCAAACATTTGGGGTACAGATTTTCTTTAGGTTATTGAGGCAAGTAATTGAAAGCGAAGCTCTTTGAAGGGAAAGAAGAAATATCTTTACTTTCTTGATAAGTTGCTTCATTTCGAGGAGTAACTTCAAACTTAATTTGATTTCCTGCAAATTCTTTGAAAACAGTAAACTTCTCTTCTCCCACACTATATTCTGGTAATTTATATACTATCATCTTCTGTAGATCAAAAACCTCTTGCCCATGGCTTGAATGCCAATCACTTGTATGTAAAAAAACATAATGATTATCCGGAGAAATTTTAAAATCCTGCGAATAATAGTTAGGGTAGTCACTCGGAAATTGAGCAATTTCTTTTGTCTGCAAATTAACTATATTGAGATTCTTTCTTTCAAATACTAAAAATAAGTCGTTAGTAAAAGGTTGAAAATCTCTAAGATTATATTCTTCAGTACAGCATCCGCTCGGAGCAATCATTCTTCCAAGCTTATCGTCTGATAAAGGTTTAACTACAACTTCTGTTTCTTTTGTTCCTAATTCAGTACGTTGAACTTCTGCATTAATTATCACGAATGGAGGAAGATCAGGATCACCAGAAATAGTTTTAACCTTTTTTTGTACAACATTATACTCATACTTATCAGTACGTTTAGTATCCAAGTTTTTGACAGTAATAAACTGCGGTTTTTCTTCTACAGTTTGATTTCCAATATTATTCTGAACTGCGGTCTGATCTTGTTGATTAGTAATGACTGGCTGTTGAGAAATTGATACAGGAGTTGCTGATTGTTTTCTAATGTAATACATTCCACCAATGGTTATTAATATCACAACTGCTAAAACTACGAGTATAGGTGCAAGTCCTTTCTCTCTCATAATTTTATGATTGCATACTTTTAAGAGAGAATCAAATAAGTTCTAATCCCTAATGGTAGTTAAAAGTAAGTTAGAAATATTAAAGAGATTGAGATAGGCGTTGTAAAGCTGCTGCTTGTTGTAGAACTTCTCCAGGTCCAGCTTCTGGATTAGATGCATGATCAAAGTGTGAAGCACACCAGGCCTCCGTTGCATCATTTCTGATAGCATTTCTCATTGGCTCCCAGTTGCCTAATACAGCATTGCTTATGGCATTTTCCCATCTATCAGTTCTTTTTTTAGTTTCTTCAGGGCCAAATGGTTGTCTTGCATCAAATCTAACATTTGAATATTCGACCATAGCATATAATAAAGCATCATTTTGAGCTTCTGCTTGAGGTCTTCTGGTAGTATACCTTTCAGTAATAAGATCAAATACCTGATAAGCTGCTCTAACAAGAATAGGAATTGCTGATCTGCCTTCGTTTGTTTCTCCAATTTCTCCTGCCATATATTTACTATATAAGTTAAACTATGGTTGTCAAGAAGCCTTATTGTGAGTCTGGTACATAACTAGATCTATCTTATCCCAGCAATCCAAAACCCTTTTAAGATGTAGCAAATCAAGGCCAGATATGTATTTTTAGCAAAGTTTAATATTCCCCTGGTTTCCTCTTTACCTAAA
>JAMCTD010000112.1 GCA_023380995.1 Patescibacteria group bacterium | reverse complement strand
TCAATTCCGGTAACAACACTCTTTTTTGTAGGCCTGATACCAACAATTTCAATTTCCTCGTTAACTTTAACCTTGCCTCTTTCAATCCTTCCGGTAACTACAGTTCCTCTGCCTTTGATTGAAAAAACATCTTCAACTGCCATCAAAAATGGCTTGTCTGTTTCCCTGACTGGAGTTGGAATCCATTCATCAACTTTATTCATCAGCTCTTCAATGGACTTTACTGCTTCTGGGTCGCCTTCTAAAGCTTTTTTAGCAGAACCCCTGATTATTGGGGAATTTGGATCATATTCATATTTTTTCAAAAGATCCCGGACTTCTTCTTCAACTAAATCCAAAAGTTCAGGATCATCAACCATATCACATTTATTTAAGAAAACTACAATTGCCGGAACCCCTACTTGGTGGGCAAGCAATAAATGTTCGCGAGTTTGAGGCATAGGACCATCTGGTGCGGAAACTACCAAAATCGCTCCATCAGTTTGAGCAGCACCGGTAATCATGTTTTTGATGTAATCTGCGTGGCCTGGCATGTCAATGTGAGCATAATGCCTTTTTTCAGTTTCATATTCTTGATGGGAAATATTAATGGTAATACCGCGGGCTTTTTCTTCTGGGGCGTTATCAATTTGGTCAACTGACCTTTTTTCTGCAAAACCTTTAGCAGCCAATACATTAGTTATTGCTGCAGTTAAGGTAGTCTTACCATGGTCAACATGACCCATGGTTCCAACATTAACGTGTGGTTTGCTTCTATCAAATTTTTTTGCGTCTGCCATAGTTTTTAATATTTTACTTAATACTTACTTAAAAAGCAATTATTCAACTCGTTTTTCCTGGGACAACTTCATTATTCTATTTCTGCTTCGCAGATAAAATGTTGTTATCCCGTTCAAATGTCTAAATGACATTTGAACCCCTAAAAATCCAGCCTGTGTCAAGTTATAACTCTGAGCTTGACGAAGAGCTGGTATTTAAAATATACAAGATTTACAGATAAAATGCAATAGGTAAATTATGGGACCAAATTATTTTAAAGACCCATTCTTTGAGCTGTAGCTCTTAGACTATTCTCAGCCCTCTCAACTGATGGGCTATCCCCATAGCCGCAACTGGACAACTCTGCTTTTGTATATTCTCTTGCAATATCAGAGAAACGAAGCATTCTACTTGGATGCCTGATAAACCAGGCTATATCTTGTAAATTGTTAGCTAAACGAGCAAAAGATTCACGTAAATATTCTGATAAAGTAACCTCTTTATAAGCTTCTGGTACCCAGCACAGCTTACTACTTACACCCTCCCGATCCTTGTTAATGTCCCAACGCGTTAAGAACACTGCCGTCTTCGCAGAGTAGCTATATTCTCCATCCACATCCAGTTTAACCACTTGGTCAGAACTTATTACTTTAGCAATCTTTCCACCAGTTAGAAAATCAGGTTGTTTTCCTAAAGGATATTCTGCGTATGCAGTATTAAAAATTTTGGGATCTAACGGCGACCCTAATTCTACTCCTATACCAAAACGTCCCAGAATTGGCAATGCCCCTTTAATCTCACATATTGCCATATGACCCTAAATATAATCCAGTTTTTTGGAAAAATAAAGAGGTTAAACCTAATGCTCAACCCTACCTGTGAAGCCTGAGGATTCAATGATCTTTTGAGTGATATTATTTGGCACTGGTTCATAGTGGTCTGCTTCCATGTAGTAGGTAGCTCTGCCTTGAGACATTGATCTTATAGCTGTAGCATATCCATGCATTTCTGCCAAAGGCACCAAAGCTATCACCACCCTGGCATTTCCCCTAGTTTCAGAAGATAAAATTTGGGCTCTTTTGGCAGATAAATCACCAATAATTTCTCCTAAAAACTCTTCAGGGGTGGTAACTTCCACCTTCATGATTGGCTCAAGCAAAATCATGTCAGCCTTCTTGGCTGCCTCAGACAAGCCTAAAGATGCAGCAATTTTAAAGGCAATCTCTGATGAATCAACCTCATGGAAAGACCCATCGTAAACAGTAACTTTAATATCAGTCACAGGATATCCTGCCAAAATTCCGGTGTCTTCTTTTTCAATAACTCCTTTTTCAATTGGGGAGATAAATTCCCGGGGTATTGCACCACCCACCACCTCTGACACAAACTCTCTGCCTGTTCCCCTGGGCAAAGGCTCAATCCTAAGCAAACAATGTCCATACTGACCGCGTCCTCCGGTTTGCCTGATATATTTTCCTTCACCTGCAGCTGCCTGGGTAATAGTTTCTTTATATGCTACTTGTGGCTGGCCAACGTTTGCTTCCAGCTTAAATTCCCGCTTCATACGGTCAACTAAGATTTCCAGCTGCAGCTCACCCATCCCAGCAATAATAGTTTGACCGGTCTCCGGATCAGATTTGACCCTAAAGGTAGGATCTTCCTCGGAAAGACGTTGCAAGGCATAACCTAATTTTTCCTGATCAGACTTGGTTTTTGGTTCAATTGCCAGGGAAATAACAGGATCTGGAAAAGAAATAGATTCCAAAATAATCTGGGCGTTTTCATCACAAAGGGTATCTCCTGTCACAGTATCTTTAAGCCCGACTGCTGCCACAATTTCTCCAGCAAATGCTTCATCAATTTCTTCCCTATCATTGGCATGCATTAAAAGCAACCTGCCAACCCTTTCCCTGATTTGTTTTGTGGAATTGTAAACATAAGAACCACTCTTTAAAGTTCCTGAATAAACCCTGATATAGGTAAGCTTCCCTACGTGCGGGTCAACCTGGATCTTAAAAGCCAAAGCAGACAAAGGCGCAGCAGACTCGCCTTTCCTTTCCTCAGTTTCTTGAGTTTTAGGATTAATTCCGGAAAATGTGGCAATGTCTTGAGGAGACGGCAAATATTCCACCACAGCATCCAGCATTGGTTGGACACCTTTGTTGCGCAGAGAAGATCCAGCCATCACAGGCACAATTTTATTGGCAATTACAGCCTTTCTTAAAGCAATTTTTAACTCTTCAACACTGATTTCTTCCCCACCCAGGTATTTTTCCATCAACACATCATCTGTGCCAGAAATCTCTTCCACCAACTTCTCGCGAGCCACTTTTACTTCTTCAACCATATCAGCAGGAACCTCTGCTTCAGTAAATTTAGCACCTGTTTGATCACCTTCCCAAATTAAAGCTTTTTGGGTCAAAAGGTCTATCACCCCTTTAAAATCATTTTCTTTGCCAATTGGCAGATTGTAGGCAATAGCATTAGCACCCAACCTGTCCCTGGCAGACTGGATAGTAGCCTGAAAGTCTGCCCCGATAACATCCATTTTGTTGGCAAAAGCAACCAAGGGCACACTGTATTTATTAGCCTGTCTCCAAACTGTTTCTGTTTGAGATTGCACACCGGAAGAAGAATCCAAAACAATCACTGCCCCATCCAAAACCCGCAAAGACCTTTCCACCTCAGCTGTAAAATCAACATGGCCTGGGGTATCAATTAAATTAATCCTGGTTTCCAAACCCTCAAAAAGGCCGGATTTTACAGTCCAAAAAGCTGTGATAGCAGCAGAAACAATGGTAATTCCACGCTCGCGCTCCTGCTCCATCCAGTCAGTAACAGTGGTGCCTTCATCAATATTGCCAATTTTGTAGGTTTTTCCGGTATAAAATAGGATCCGCTCGGTTGTAGTAGTTTTACCGGCATCAATGTGAGCAATAATACCCATATTCCTGATTCTATCCAATGGAAAATCTCTTTTTGTTTTGGTTATAGCCATATTATTTACCCTTTTCCAAATCCCTAATAATCTTTTTTATTTCCTCAATCCTCACCCTGGTTGTATCTGCATCCTCTATTGCCATGGTGTAAGCTGCATTTTCAGACAAATCGCCTTCCTGGGCTGCAGCACCTTTTTTTGCCAAGATGGAGCTCAACTCCTCTTCAAGCTGTTTTAAATTATCCTTCCACATTTTCAGTTTTTCTTGCCGCAGTTTATCATCCATACGTTTGTATTTTAACTTTAAAAAACCTCCCTCAATCTTGGGAGGCACAAGTAAATATTAACTACTTTGATCCTAAAAGTCAACTGGAGCTAATCTGCGGCCCCACTACGGACAGCAAACCAATCTTCCATACGAACAGCTTCAGGATCTATAACTCTATTCAAAATCCCAACAGAAACATAATCCATCCTCTATTGCCGAACTAT
>JAMCTD010000111.1 GCA_023380995.1 Patescibacteria group bacterium | reverse complement strand
ATACTTACGTTGGCTTAAATATAGACTGGCAGTTAAAATTGTAGACAAAGTGGTACAGCGCTACCTGAACTTTATGTTTACTCAGTGCGACCTGGTGCTCGCCCCCTCAAAAATGCTGGTGGAAGAGCTTAATAGAGATGGCTTTAAAAAACCGGTTTCTTACCTGCCTAATGGAGTCATCTCAAGACAGTCTAAATCATTATCCGAGAAAGAAAAAGCAAACATCAGGAAAAAGTATGGACTTCAAGAAAAAGTGGTTTTACATTTTGGCAGATTATCTCATGAAAAAAACGTGGATTTATTGATCAAATCCTTTCATCTGCTGACAAAACACTACTCCAATATTAGTCTGCTCGTAATTGGCGACGGGCCTACTAAGAAAAGACTTATCAAATTAGCCAGAAAATTAGGAATTGAGCGGGAGGTAGTATTTACAGGATTTATAGAACACCAGAAACTAATTTCTTCCGGTCTTTTAAATACAGGTGATATTTTTGTAACAACCAGTACCATGGAAAATAATCCGATGCAAAGCATTTGTCTGTGCAGTTACAGTTTTGGCCGTGCTGGAGGCAGAAATGAATGGATTACCGATTATAGGCGTAAAACAGGCCGGGCTTATCGAGCTGGTTTCATCAAATGGCTATCTGGTCGAACCGGGAAATATAAATTCATTTGCAGAAAAAATGGAAAAAGTATTATTTGATGAAAAACTAAGTGGCAAAATGAGTGAACAATCACTGAAACTAATAAAACCCTACTCTATTAATAGAGTCATCGATCAACTGCTGAACTTTTATCACCACCTCCCAGACACTCACTAGCCCGCTTGACAAACACCGCTTTTTCAACCTCACTCAGTGCAGAAGAAGATGATTCCTTCCCCAAAAAATTACAAGCTGACAGCCTGGAGATTGAAATTTGCTCTGCCTGCAGCGGCTTTTCTGCTAAATTGAGCCTATCAGAGAGTTTTAGATCCAATTTGGATAAACTATTGATGGTTGCTCTGATTGACATCAATGCTCTTCTATCAGAAACACGGCTATATACTGTTTGCAAAGCATTTGTCTGTGCAGTTACAGTTTTGCTCGCCTCTGCTGCAAGATCCGGATCTTTGAAGTTAGCTATACCGATAAACTCCCCCAGATGGAATAAATATTGGTACAGCGTTGGCTCAATTAAATCTTGGCGGCTGGTTACCAGGCTCTTGACTTCCCTGATCCGCCGAGTGGCAAATTCAAGCTCACGGATGGCTCTAACGCGGGTGGTACCTGCGAATTTTAACTCAAGAGCTTCCCTGATTGATTTCAAAAAATATAAGGGAGAGGCCGGAGTGATTTGAGATTGTCCTATATTATCCCCTTGGGCAAAGACAGGAGAAGTTAACAAGAATAAAGCAGTAAGAATCAGGAATAAAGGTTTCAAAAGCTTAATTCTCATTCTACCCTATTTTATCAACTTTTCTTCTTCCCCACAATTTTCTCAAATTCTTCAGACTCTAAGGTTTCTTTTTCCAAAAGTTCTTTAGCAACAGCATGTAAGTTTGCTGTATGTTTTTTCAACATATCCTGGGCGATTTTGAAGCAGCGATCTATGATCTTTTTGATCTCCGCATCAACCGTATCATGCAGTTTAGGCGAAAGTTCCATTCCTTCCTCCATCCCCCGCCAAATTCCAAAGGTTGGTCTCGGAGTTACATTAATCGGCCCCAAACTAGACATACCATATTGGGTAACCATTTGCCTGGCAATGTTGGTGGCCACTTCAATATCAGAGGCCGCACCAGTTGAAATATCTTTAAAAATCAGTTCCTCTGCAGCCTGCCCACCCAAAGCAGCTGTGATTTGTTCAACCAAGCGGGACTTACTTTCATTAGCCCTGTCCTCTGTTGGGGGAAATAATGTATGGCCACCGGACATACCTCGCGAAACAATGGAAATGCGGTGAACCGGATCGACGTTTTTTAAGAAATGCCCAACAATGGCATGCCCGGCCTCATGATATGCTGCCAGTTTTCTATCTTGTTCTGATTGCATTCTTTTTCTCTGTGGTCCAAGTTTCTCTTTAGTAGCAGCTTCTTCCAAATCTTTACTATCAATGGCAGTTTTCTCCTCTCTGGCAGCCAAGATGGCGGCTTCGTTTAACATATTGGCAAGGTCTGCACCGGAAAAACCAACCGTGCGTCTGGCTAATTTTTCTACTGAAACATCTTTGGTGAAGGGTTTGCCCTTCATATGAAGCTGAATTATGGCTTTTCTGTCTTCCAAATCAGGCATACCCAAAACTACCCTTCTGTCAAAACGGCCGGGGCGAACTAGCGCCGCATCCAGGAGATCCGGCCTATTTGTAGCCGCGAGCACTATAACATGGTCATTAGGGGTAAACCCGTCCATCTCAACCAGAATCTGATTCAGGGTTTGCTCTCTCTCATCGTGCCCGCCTGTAATCCCCATACCCCGCTGCCTACCGATAGATTCAATCTCGTCTACAAAAATTATTGCGGGGGCAGCTTTTTTAGCTTGGGCGAACATATCCCTGACCCGGGCAGCTCCCACACCAACCAGCATTTCCATAAATTCCGATCCGGCTATGGAGAAAAACGGCACCCCGGCTTCACCGGCCACTGCTCGCGACAATAACGTTTTACCTGTTCCGGCTGGGCCAACCATCAAAACCCCTTTGGGAATCTTTGCCCCCAAGGCTTTGAATTTTTCCGGGGTTTTGAGAAATTCCACTACTTCGGAAAGTTCCCTTTTGGCCTCCTCCACACCCGCCACATCGGAAAATTTAATCTGCGGTTGATCTTTGGTAAACAACCTGGCCCTGGACTGTGCAAAAGAAAAAATCCCCTGCGCGCCTTCCCTGGCATTTCTAAAAAGCAAAAACATTAATCCGACTAAAATTAAAATCGGCAACACTGCAGACAAAACACCAATCCAGGCTTGTTGAAGCGATAAATCACGGACTTCAATCGTGACTGTTTTAGGATCAACTCCGCTTGATTGTAAAACCTGATAAATAGATTCACCTGCTTCTTTGTGGGAAGTTAACTTTTGGTCGGAATTTTTAACATCTGCTGTAATTTTATCCCCTTCCAGAGAGATTTTTTGAATTTTCCCATCTTTTACTTCACTGACAATTTGTGAAATCGGCACTTCACTACTGGAGGTAGTAGGCCCGCCGGAAATTTGATAGAAGAAAACCAATGCAGCTAGCGCAATTAAGATATAAACAACTAGACCTTTAAAAATTGCAAAGAATCTCCTATTAAGATTGATTCTTCTTTTACCATTTGCCATAAGCCGAAATTATATCATTATCAGCTTCGAATTACTACTTTCTATCGTATCTTTGCACCAGGAGGAACTTCTTGAGGCACAGTTAAAAAGACAGGACCTCTCTCACTATCTGCCGCCAGCATCATGCCTTGTGACTCCAAACCCATCATTGTTTTCGATTCTAAATTCGCCACAACTATCACTTGTTTACCCACAAAATCTGCCGGTTTGTACCATTGCTTTACTCCAGCTAGAATCTGTCTTGAGTTTTCTTCACCCAAATCCACTTTTAATTTGATCAACTTTTCTGAATCCTCTACCTCTTCCGCCTCTAAAACAGTTCCCACTTTAAGTTCAATTTTAGAAAAATCTTCTATATTTATCATAATTATTGATAGGCGGCGAAGTCTGAAGTCAACAAAAAATGTTGATTGTTTTGCGCTATCTGACTGAATGATTTAATTTGACACTACATCACAAAACAATCACAGGTGAGCAAGTCTCTACCGTGCGAACGCTTTTTTGTGGCCAGACGAGCCGCCTCCTCACTTAAAATAATCTATCTTCATCGCCTTTTTAACCTCATCCAATGTTTGTTGTGCCTCTTTTCTTGCCTTATCAGTCCCTTCCTTTAAAATTCTCTCCACCAATTCCGGTTCTTTTTCGAATTTATTTCGCCTCTGGCGGATAGGATCCAGGAAATTATTTAATATTTTCACCAGATACTTTTTCACCTCAATATCGCCCACTTGGCCCGTCCTATAGCGTTCTTTCAAACTTGTTATTTGGACATCATCAGTTTCTGTCCCAAAAGCATCTAAATAAATAAATACGGGATTTCCCTCCACTGTTCCGGGATCAGTTGAATGGATTCTTTTAGGATCTGTGTACATACTCATCACTTTCCTCTCTATTTCTTGCGGGGTATCAGTTAAGAAAATAGCATTGTTTAAAGATTTGCTCATTTTAGCTTTACCGTCAATTCCAGGCAAAGTAGGAATTTCTCCTATAAGTGGTTCAGGAAGAGGAAAAATTTCACTGTAAAGTGAGTTGAATTTAAGGGCTAAATCACGAGCCAGCTCTACATGGGCTTTTTGGTCCTTGCCTACTGGCACTAAATTAGCTTTAGGAAGCAAAATATCAGCTGCCATAAGAACTGGATATTCATATAAACCAAGAGTATCCTGCTCTCCTTGATCCAATTTCTCCTTTAAAGCGGGCTGCCTTTCTAAAACAGCTCTCTGAGTAAGTGTTGCCAATATATATGCTAACTCCATCTTTTCCAACTCTTGAGATTGAAGGATAAATGTCACTTTATCAGGATCCAAACCCACTGATAAATATCCAAACATCAAACCCCTGATATTCTTTTCTAAATCAGAAGTTGCACCAAAGTGAGTCGTCAAAGCATGCAAATCTGCGATGAGAATATATGTCTCGTATTCATCCTGCAGCTTAACTCTATTTTTAAGCGAGCCAATATAGTTTCCCAGATGGAAACTGTCTGATGTTGGTCTATCCCCTGTCAGTATCCGTTTCATGGAAGTAGTATAACAAAAAGAAGCACCTAAGATAAGTCCGTCAAAACTTTTTTATGCAGAATTGGATTTTTTAGATATTATAGGTTATAATCA
>JAMCTD010000110.1 GCA_023380995.1 Patescibacteria group bacterium | reverse complement strand
GTTATGTGATCCCTTCAAAAAACCCGGTTTAAGCTCTCTTTTGGCGAATTGGTTTTCGGAATAAACCAGTGTTCCTGAAAAGGTAAAGAATTTACTGCGTGCGCTCCCCCTTCTATAACATTAAATAAACAAAGCGGTAGGCGGGGTAATATATTGGCAATATTTGAAATAAGCTGCCAGGTTTCCATTCCGCTACGCTTAGCCAAAAGTTTAGTAAAAGCTAAACTTAAGGATAGAATAAAATTAGCACCCAGGTTTGATTTATCTAAAGTTCCGTCCAAAGTATTAAGAAAATTATCAAATTCCTCCAAGGCTAAAAACTCATGGTCCTTGATTTGAGATTTGACCCAGGCAACTTTTTCCAAAGCGTTCTTGGGATCAATAAGCTTAGCCTCATTTTTGCCGGTACTTTCCCCTGCCGGCACAGAAGCTGAAACTTCTATCGCCTGCGACATCATCCCAGCTTCTAATGTATCTTTATTCTTTGAATCAGGAATAATCTTTAAACTGATCTCATCAATTTTCATCTTTAACCCCGTTCTGCTTGATGAATTTTGGGGATAGTTTTAATAATTGAATCAGGATTTAAAGAAATACTTTCTATTCCCATCTTGACTAAGAATTGAGCAAAATCAGGATAATCAGAAGGGGCTTGGCCACAAATTCCAATGTATTTACCCTTACTCTTACATACCTTAATCACATGAGCAATCAAATCTTTAACAGCCTGGTCTTCTTCATTACTAATCCCCCTAATTAGCTCATTACCATCCCTGTCTATCCCCAAAGTAAGTTGGGTTAAATCATTTGAGCCAATACTCATCCCGTCAAATACTTCCAAAAACTGCTGGGCCAAAATTACATTGGCAGGAATTTCACACATCACATAAACCTTAAGTCCAGTTTTCCTGCCAAACGGACCGGTTTTTCTCTTTAAACCATTTTCTTCCATCAGTTTTACCACTTTTTTACCCTCAGTAACCGTCCTGCAAAATGGCACCATGGGAGTAACATTAGTAAGGCCCATTTCTTCCCTCACCTTTTTTAAAGCTTGCAGTTCTAATACAAAAGCAGGCACAAAGTTAGGATGGTAATAACGGGAAGCACCACGCCAACCAATCATGGGATTTTCCTCTTTAGGTTCATAAGACTCTCCTCCAATTAAGCTTCTGTATTCATTGGTCTTAAAATCAGAAAACCTGACAATTACTTCTTTAGGGTAAAATGCTGCTGCAATTTTGGCAATTCCAAAAGCTAATTTATCAACATAAAAGGCAATTTTATCCCCATATCCTACGGTCTTCTCCTCTATTTTCTTTTGCACATTGGGAGTTAACTTATCAAAATTTATCAAAGCCAAAGGGTGAATACCAATGGTATCTGCAATAATAAACTCTTCCCTGGCCAACCCCACCCCATCATTGGGCAGGAAAGATTTTTCAAAAGCAGTATCAGGAGTGGCAATATTCATCATAATTTTGGTTTTTGTTTTTGGCAGATTCTCAATATTGTGGCTTACGACATCAAATTTCAGTTCCCCTTTGAAAACTAACCCTTCTGCTCCGGTTGTATCAACCGTAACCATATCTCCCGTTTTTATCTTTTTTGTCGATTCCTCGCTTCCCACGATACAGGCAATCCCCAACTCTCTGCTGACTATAGCAGCATGGGAAGTCCTGCCTCCTTTATCAGTAACAATGGCTGAGGCAATTTTCATAATTGGCTCCCAATCAGGATCAGTCATCACAGTTACTAGTATTTCCCCAGCTTTAAAATCTGCAATCTCTGAGGGCTTAAGAATAACATGAGCGCGGCCATTAGCTATTTTATTACCCACCGACGCACCTTTGACAATTTGGGTGCCGTTTTCAGTCCTAACATATTCTTTGATCTTGGAGTAATCGCGGGTGGAATGAACTGTTTCAGGACGGGCTTGCACCATGTATAATTTACCGGTTGCCCCATCTTTTGCCCACTCCATATCCATTGGTGTCCATTTGCCTCTTTTGTGGGAATAATGTTTTTCTATTAACGCTGCCCATTTGGCCAGTTTTAGAATTTCCGCATCTGACAAACAAAAACTTGACCGCTCATTTGCGCCTGTTTCTACAATTTTGGTGGAAGGATCCTGTGCGTAAATCATTTTTTGATTTTTTGCTCCCAGCCTTTTATCAATAATTGGACTGCTTGCCTGGCCTAATGTTCCTTTAAAAATCAAAAACTCATCAGGCGTGACTTCTCCCTGGACAATCATTTCCCCCAAACCCCAGGAAGCATTAATCAATACCACATTGGGAAAGCCTGACTCAGTGTCCAGGCTAAACATCACCCCGGAACAACCCAAATCAGACCTGACCATCTCCTGTACCCCAACTGACAAAGCAATTTGAAAGTGATCAAAACCTTTATCCACCCGGTAAGAAATAGCCCTGTTGGTAAAAAGGGAGGCCATTGATTCCCTGATGGCCAACAAAATATTATCCACACCTTTTATATGCAGATAGGTTTCATGCTCTCCAGCAAAAGAAGCATCCGATAAATCTTCAGCAGTGGCAGATGAACGGACGGCAAAAGAAGCTTTTGAGCCAAATTTTTTTTCTGCCTTTTTGTGGGCATCAATAATAGCCTGTTTTAAGTTTTGGGGAAACTCTGTTTTTTTAATCTGTTCACGGATCTTATAACCAGCTTGAGCCAAATCATCCAAGTTTTTGGTATTTAATCCCTTAAGACTGCTTTGAATAAATTCTTTAAGCCCGGTACTTTGCAAAAAATGCCTATAAGCAGAAGCGGTAACAGCATAACCTCCCGGAATACTTACTCCTTTAGACTGTAAAGCTTGGATCATTTCTCCAAGTGAAGCATTTTTCCCTCCAACTTCCGGCACATCATCTATGTTAATCTGCTCAAAAAGTTTAATGAAATTTGAGGACATAATTTAATTGTAGCCTAGATTTTTCCTGATAACAAGGAAAAAAGCAACTCAGTTATAATTCCTCCAGATTCAACTAGAAGATTTATATGAACATTAGATCTAAAGTATAATGGAGTTCGACATGAAGAAATTATTAATTATTTTTTTAATCACAGGTATTTATTTATATATAAGTTATTCTTATTTTTATAACTTTTTAGGTCAAAAACATTTAACTGCCCCACCTCATCAAACAAAGACAATGCTGGACAACAAATTTGACCACACTATTAGATATGCAGCGTTAGGTGACAGCTTAACTGCAGGAGTAGGAGCCCAAGATTATAAAAATTCCTATCCTTATCTGATTGCTGAAAAATTATCTTCCAAAAACAACGTTGAATTACTGAATTTTGCACAAGTGGGAGCTACTTCAAATGACGTACTAGCCAATCAATTATCCCAAGCTGTCTCCTCAAAACCTGATATAGTTACACTGTTTATCGGTGTTAATGATATTCACAACCTAAAATCCACTGCAGAATTTAGAAGCAACTATGTAAGCCTGGTTGCTGCTTTAGCAAAAACCCAAGCTAAAGTTTATGTTTTGTCTATCCCTTATCTTGGGTCTGATAAAATAGTTTACTTTCCTTATAATTTTCTTTTAGATTACCGGACCAAACAGTTTAATAGCATCATCAAAGAAGCAGCAACACTTTATAACCTTAAATATCTTGACCTTTATGCTTTAAGTAAATCTTCCAATCTTTACTCATCAGACCTATTCCACCCTTCTGATTTTGGATACCAATTTTGGGCAAAGGAGATTGATGTTAATTAAAGTTTTAGACCCCAATTTTCAAACTATACTTTTTTTAATCATCTTTGCAGCAGCACTGCTAGCTTCTATTAAAAGAGGTGGGGATAGCTTTTTTTCTAAAGATACTACCAATCAGCTAAAAGGATTTGCCATTTTAGCTGTGGTGTTTTCCCATATTGGTCTTTTTCTGACTACCTCCAATCAATTCCTCTACCCCTTGTCCATTTTAGGAGGAGTGGGAGTAAATCTATTTTTCTTCCTATCAGGTTTTGGGTTAACACTCTCCCAACTTAAATCCCCCCTTCCACCTCTATCTTTTTTCAAAAAAAGATTATCCAGATTATTTATCCCTCTTTGGATAGTTTGA
>JAMCTD010000109.1 GCA_023380995.1 Patescibacteria group bacterium | reverse complement strand
CGATGATGTGGTGGGAAGGGCCAATTCTGTTTCATCAGTAGCTGCCTTGACGCCTAATTCTTCCTCAAGTTGGGCTACCTCAGCCGCCACCTCAGGTTTTTCCTCAGTCTCTTGTGCCTGCACTATTTTAGCACCAAGCGTTTCAACATTTAAGCCTAAAGCTTGCAATTCTTTTACCAAAACCTTGAAAGATTCAGGAATTAGAGCTTGAGGAATATCAATTCCTTTAACAATTGCTTCAAAAGCCTTGGCCCTTCCCACCACATCATCGGATTTGATAGTTAACATTTCTTGCAAAATATGAGCTGCCCCATATGCTTCCAAAGCCCAAACTTCCATCTCCCCCAAACGTTGTCCTCCCATTTGGGCTTTTCCACCCAAAGGTTGCTGAGTGACCAATGAGTAAGGTCCTGTAGAACGGGCATGAATTTTTTCCTCAACCATGTGGATTAATTTGAGGATGTAATTGATACCTACCACAATTGTATTGCCAAACGGTTCTCCTGTCCTGCCATCAAAAAGCTGTACCTTGCCGTCAGCCGGAAATCCTGATTTGGTTAATTCTTCCATTAACTTATCTTCAGGAATTTTTTCAAAAACCGGGGCAGCAATTTTATAACCCATCTTTTTACCTGCAAAGCCCCAGTGTGTTTCTAATAGTTGCCCTAAATTCATCCTGGAAAGAACGGATAAAGGAGAAATTATAATATCAACCGGAGTACCGTCTGCCAAATGCGGCATATCAGCAGCAGGAACAATCCGCGAGATTACTCCTTTATTACCGTGGCGTCCTGCCAACTTATCTCCTTCTGTGACTTTTCTCATTTGCGCAACTTTAACCTTAATTCTCATCAAAGTTCCGGTATCCAACTCGTCTCCTTCATCCCTGGAAAGAATTTGTACCCCAATTACAGTACCCCTTTCTCCGTGAGGAATTCTTAAAGATGTGTCTCTTACTTCTTTAGCCTTTTCTCCAAAAATAGCGCGCAGCAATCTTTCTTCAGCAGTAAGCTCGGTTTCACCCTTGGGTTGAACTTTACCTACCAAAATATCATTTGGTCCAACCTCTGCTCCAATCCTAATAATTCCCCCTTCATCTAAATGAACCAAAGCTTCTTCAGATACGTTTGGAATGTCGCGGGTCAACTCTTCTGGTCCAAGTTTAGTTTCCACAACATCAACGTCATATTCTTCAATATGGATTGAGGTCAAGGCATCCTCTCTTACCAACCTGTCTGAGATCACAATAGCATCCTCATAACCTAAACCATCAAAACTCATGTAGGCAATTAACAAATTTTGTCCAAGCGCAAGTTCGCCGTTTTCACAAGCCGCGCCATCGATTAAAAGATCACCCTTTTTGACTTTTTGCCCGATCCCAACTACTGGTTTTTGCGAATAACATGTGCCTTGGGGTGAATGGACAAACTTTTTAATTTCATAGCGGATTTCTTCTCCCTTAATTCCAAGGACTAATTTTCTCCCGTCAACAACCTTAACAGTTCCGTCTGCAGGAGCCCTCACTACCCTTCCCATGTTATCAGCCACCACTCTTTCCATGCCTGTTCCCACAATAGGAGCAGTTGGCCTAAGCAAAGGAACTGCCTGACACTGCATTTGAGAACCCATCAAAGCACGGTTAGCATCATCATTGGCTAAAAACGGGATCAAAGATGCGGAAGTTCCAAATATTTGTTGCGGAGAAATATCAATTAAGGAGATATCCTTAGCAGGTCCTTCATAAAAACTACCGCGGTAACGGGTTGGCACCCTTTCTTCTAAAATATAGCCATCTTTATCTGTGCTTACTGTCGCCTCAGTAATATGATAATCTTCTTCGTCATCAGCCGTAAAGTATATCAATTCATTGGCAACTCTTGGCTTCCCCTGTTTTAAAGCTACTCTCCTATAAGGAGTTTCCAAAAATCCATATTCATTGATGCGGGTATAAAGAGCAAGATATGTAACAAGTCCGATATTTTGACCTTCCGGAGATCTGATAGGATCGATCCTGCCATATTGAGAGTGATTAATATCACGCACAGAAAAAGAAGCTCTGTCTCTGGTAATACCGCCTGCACCCATAACAGAGAGCCTTCTTAAATGATCCAACTCAGATAAGGGATTAACTTGATCTAAGATGGAAGAAAGTTGGGAAGAACGGAAAAATTCATTAATGGCAGCAATCACAGGCTTGGCATTAATTAAACCTCCGGCTGAAACTTCCTGATCAGCAGCCGTTAAACTCATTCTTTCTTTGATAATCCGTTCAAGCCTTAAAACTCCAATCCTGAAAGCATTTTGCTGGACTAACTCTCCGGCGCACCTAACGCGTCTGTTTGCCAAATGGTCTATATCATCCAGCTTACCTTCTCCGTGATTGAGTTTAATCAAATATTTTAGAGTAGCAATGATATCCTCTTTAGTTAAAATCCAATTTTCCGGGGTATTTGGTATATCTAAATTTAATCTCTTGTTAATCTTATATCTACCAACTTTAATTAAATTGTAGCGTCTGCTATTAAAGAACATTCCGTCAAGCAAAGCCTTGGCATTATCCAAAACTACCGGATCCCCGGGACGCATTTTTCTAAAAATCTCAAGCAAAGCCTCTTCTGTAGTTTTAGTCGAATCTTTTGCTAAAGTAGTTTCAATAAATTTATCTTCAGCAGTATCAACATCAGCAAAAGCCTCTATAATCGATTCATTGTCGGAAAAACCTAAAGCGCGGAGCAGGGTAGTCGCAGCAAATTTTCTTCTTCTGTCAATTTTGGCAGTCAGAACTCCGCCGCGGGTTACGGAAAACTCCAACCAGGAACCCCGGTATGGACGTATCTCTGCAGAATACAATCTTTTTCCGGTAATCGGGTCATCAGCCGCTTGGAAAAACACCCCTGGTGAACGGACTAACTGATTAATAATTACCCTTTCAACTCCGTTTATAATAAACGTACCTTTATCAGTCATTTGCGGGATATCGCCCAAGAATACGTCTTGTTTGTATATTTGCCCTGTTTGCTTATTCGTCAAAATTGCCTCAATTTTTAAAGGCGCATCGAAAGTTACACCTTTTTCTTTAGCTGTTTCAGAAGAATATTTTGGTTTGCCAAAATAAAAGGACCCTAGTTGCAGGGTCCAATTTTTTCCTGTGAAGTCTTCTACAGGAGAAATCTCCTCAAGGACTTCAGCAATTCCAGTTTTTAAAAACCAATTATAGGAATCAAGTTGTATTTGGATTAAATTAAGTTCAGGCACTGCAGCAGGTGCTTTGCCAAAATATTTACGTGTATTTTCTTTTGTATTATTTGAATTCAGTTGCATTAGTAGATGGCCTTTTATCCCTTAAGGAGGCTGGACAAGTGCACCTTCTGGTGGGATCAACAAAAAGAAGCATACGTACCCGTACGCCTTCATTTTTTCTATTCAATTGAGGCTAGTTTAGCATAAATCTGCCAATCAGTCAAGAGGCCAAATTAGAAAATTATTGAGTAAATTTAAAGGTGGAAAGGATTTGATCAAAAATCTCTGTGCGTTCTTTTTCTGATAAATTATAGATATCATAATATTCTTTATAAGATCCAGGAGCAAAAAGATCTTTATCAAACTTAGGACTCCTTAATTCAAAAAACAAATTATCTTTCTTATTCTTAAAAGTAACCACTTCATAAAAACTCTTTCGTGAATACCTTTTAGCAACAGCTCCATTAACTTGAAAATCTAAACACGACTTACCATCCTCAGCTAAACACTGCAAAGAACTAGAATCATTTAATACAATAAGTTCAACCGGTGACAAAGATTCATTAGGATCTCTAGACTTAATATCACTACCATGCTTAGGATAAAAAAATAGATGGAGAGGATTGCCTGCCTGCACTTCAGAATACTCCCAGTTATCTGGATATTTAATTTCAAATCCAATTATCTTATTTATATATATTTTCCATTTAAGAATATCTGCAGAAGAAGTTGCTGTGGTAGTTGGAGTAACAGTAGGAACAGGAGTAGATCT
>JAMCTD010000108.1 GCA_023380995.1 Patescibacteria group bacterium | reverse complement strand
TAGTTACAGCCAGAATAAAACCGGATGAAACAGCTATAAAATAACTTAAAATTTTACCATCTACCTTTTTAGCAACTGCCAAAAAACCACCCAATATATCAGCCATTCCCGCAATAATAGATAAAAATAATGCAAGTATCATAGAACCTAGATAATATACCAAAAACGTCGGAGGGTTGAAAGCTTGAAGAATTAATTACCTAGTGCAGACTTTGTTGCAGATTCCATATCTTTATAGCTGTTATGGCTGATATATTGGGTGGTGTTAAAATAAAATCCAGGGGTGCCACTAATACCTAAAGATTGAGCCAAAGATATATCTGCTGTCAGCCTGCTGTCATATTTACCGCTGTCCAAACACTGTTTCATGCTGGTTGGATCAAACACAGGCTGCAGGAATTCTGCAACATCACCTGATTTACTCTTATCATTTTTCACTTTATTATTTAACAAATCATACCCTTGGGCATTCATCAACATATCATGGACTTCCCAAAACTTGCCTTTTTCAAAAGCACAGTACAAAGCTTTTGTACCCATCTCCCCGTTACCATGCCCTGGTGTATAAATCCAGGCAAAAGCTGCTTTGCCATCATTTACCAGTTTCTGGATTTCCGGGACAGGCGCAACATAGCTGCCTCCATCAGAAACAAGAGTAAACCTGGAGCCTATTTGCTTATTAAGTTCCGGATTTTTTCCTGCAGCTACCTGGCAAAAAGGACAACTGGGATCTGCTGCCTCTACTACAATCAATTTCTTATTAACATCACCAAATTTGATCTGGCTTTTAGTAAATACATCTTTTACCTGGGCTAAAGTCGCTGCAGGCGGCTGTTGAGCTGCCTGTTGTTGGGCTGCCGGTGAAGGAGCAGGGGCATCTGCTTGTTTGGCAGTTGCCTTAGGACCAATTTTAATAACTCCCCCAGCAATTAAGATGGACACAGAAATTATCAACGAGCCTATGATAATAGCATTAGGAACAGTTAAAAAAGATTGGGGTTTTCCGGTCTCAGCCATGTCCATAGAGTTTAATAACAACAAGCAGTATTGTCAACTTGTAAAAGTGGTGAAGTCACAAGTAAACAAAAAATGTTGAGGATTTTGTGCTATCTTACTCAATGATTCATTTAAGAGATCTTCCACAAAATTCTCACAAGTGAGCAGGCCTCTGCCGTGCGAACGATTTTTTGTACTGTGACGAGCTACACTTCAATTATATGGTCGCGCGAGTGGTGCTTTGTGGCCAAACGAGCTGCTGCCTTTTCTAATTATATTGATTCTGAGCTTTCTCTAGCCCTTTTTCTAATAATAGCTCCACAGCTTTTGCTGCTTGTTTGAGCAGATGTTTTACCTGAGGCTTTTCAGAGTGGGTAAAAGGCTCCAGGACAAACTTTTCCGCATTCACCGCCGACCCTTTTCTTTCTGCACTTTGTGTTTTTAAATTACCAAACCCCAACCTCACCCTAATAAACTTATCTGTTTTTAAAACATCCATTATAGATTCCACCCCGTGATGGCCTGCAGCAGAACCCCCTATCCTCACCTTAATTTTTCCCAAAGGCAAATCCAACTCATCATGTATAACAATCACATCCTCAGCAGGTATTTTGTAATAATCAGCAAGCAATTTTACAGCCAAACCAGAATTATTCATATAAGTTTGAGGCTTTGCTAGTATGCAATTGATAGTTGAGAACTGGCAATTGAAAATTTCAGATTTGAATTTTTTGTCCGTTGTCCATTGTCCATTATCCATTTTTTCTGCCAACTCACTCACTGCCATAAAACCTAAGTTGTGCCTAGTACCAACATATTTTTCCCCTGGATTACCTAAACCCACAATTAGCTTCATAAATTACCCTTTAAGTGCCTTTAATACTTCATCATGTATTAAACCATTAGAAGCAATAATTTCTACTCTTTTTGTTGACCAATCTACCGGATTACCTAACCTGTCTGTTACTTTACCCCCAGCTTCTGTAATAATTATCCCTGCTGCAGCATGATCCCAAATCCAAGCATTGGTAGGACAAACATCAAGTGAGCCTTTGGCCACAAAAGCCAAGGTTACCGCTCCTCCGCCCAACATATACATATACAATATTTTATCCAATAGCGGGTAAAAATAATCATCTAATTTTTGCTTCCTTCTGGTAATAGTTCCAATTGCCAAACCTACAACTGCTTTTTCTAGTTTATTGGTTTTACTGACAGAGATTTTTTTACCATTTAGGAAAGCACCTTTACCTTTCTGTGCCCAATACAGATCTTTTTGTGGAACATGATAAATTACACCCACAATTGGCTCATTTTTATACAAAAGGCCAATTGAAACTGAAAAAAATGGCATATTTGAAGCAAAAGAAATTGTCCCATCAATAGGATCAATTGCCCAGGTGTAATCTGAATTGTTCTCTATATTAGCCTTTTCTTCTGCAATAATATTGTGCGAGGGAAAATTCTTACTAATCAGTTCTACTATTACTTTTTCGGCTTGCAAATCTGCCTGGGTAGCAAAATCACTTTGGTCTGTTTTAATAATCAATTCATGGTCCTGGCCATAAAAACCCATAATCACCTTACCAGCCTCCAAGGCAGCTTCTTTTGCTACTTTTAAAAATTCATCATTCATAATTTAGTAATTGTATCACTTCCTATAGGAAGAACGAGCGAAGTCAAGCGCAATCAAAGCAATCTGAAGATTTTATGTGCAGATGCTTA
>JAMCTD010000107.1 GCA_023380995.1 Patescibacteria group bacterium | reverse complement strand
TGAATTAGATGCTTGTCTATACCAGCAATGGATTGTTTTACCAACTAAGTTTTTTGTCCGCAATCTTCTTGCCACAAGTTCAGTTAATTTCAGCAGAATCTGTTTAATTTCAACAAGATCATTTGTATCATGGGCTATGGTATGCCTATGACCAATACTTTTAACTTCCTCTTTTTCGTAAAAGGGGGTAATGACAGAATAATCTATTCCCCGGGCCATGTTATACAAAATTTGCCCATAACTTTTAAAAGAAGCCGATAAATTCTCCAGAGGGGCTTGTCTTAGCTGATAAAAATTAAATATCCCCATATTATTCAGTCTTTTTTTAATCCTGGGCCCAATCCCACAAATTTTATCCAGTTCAATTCTATCCAAAGTTTCCATAGCTGCTTTCTGATTAGGGATCACTACCAAACCATCAGGCTTTTGCAAAGATCCAGCCAATTTGGCCATTAATTTATTGTAGGAAATCCCAACAGAACAGGTAATGTAAGAACCTATCTCCTGTTTAATACGTCTTTTAATCTCAAAAGCAACTTCTATAGCGGGATTGCCGACTGAAGCGTTTTTCAGCTCCAGAAATGCTTCATCTATTGAAAACACTTCTAAATATGGGCTGTAGTCTTTTAGAATAGTCAAAAACCTCTTTGTTGTCTCCAAATACTTATCAGAGTCTCCTGACACCAAAATAATTTGAGGGCACAACTTTTTAGCCTGCCAAATCTGCATTCCAGTTTTAACCCCAAACCTTTTGGCCTCTACAGAAGCTGCTCCCAGCACAGTCCTTTTGACTCTATCCCCACCTGTTACCCCAATTGGTTTACCACGCAATCTAGGATTTGCCTGTTGTTCAACAGTGGCAAAGTAGCTGTTAAAGTCAATGTGTAAAATAGCTCTCAGCTGTTATTTTTCAGTTCTCAATGAAAATTGTAAATTGAAAACTTATTCCTCCTCTACCATTTCTAATATCCAGCTCATCTTGCTTGTGTCCCATCTTAATCTATAAAAATTCCCTCCAGAGCTGACAGAAAAATGGTAAAATAGGCAAGCACCACTTTTAGAAGTATGGACTAGGTTAATTTTATCTATCTTAATTTGCCTGCCATGCCAGAAAAAGGAGTAAGGTTGAATGAGGCTACCTTTGAAAAACACCCAAACATTAATAGCATCAAAAATCTGCACCATATTATTTAATATAAGCAAGCTTGAAATCTCGCTTCACTCGATTATAAACCGAATAAAACCCAAATATCAAGAGTTAGGTTACAAGTTACAGGTGATAGGTTATAGCATAATTGCAATTTTGTTTTTCCTGTTCACTGTACCCTGTAACCTGTACCCTGTTTTTGCCATCACCGATCCTCTTTCTGTTCCCAACAATAAGTTTGGCATCCATATTATCCAGGCCACTCCTGATGAATCTTCCCCTGCTGCCAGTTTGGTTAACACCAATGGCGATTGGGGCTATATAACAGTCTTAGTTGAAAGCAAAGACAGGGACCACAATAAATGGCAGGAGTTTTTTAATGACTTGCGCCGCAGGCACCTAATTCCTCTTGTACGGCTTGCCACTCAACCAGAAGGCAGTTATTGGAAAAGGCCTTATGAAGGGGAAGAACAAGCCTGGGCAGATTTTTTGGATGCCTTAAATTGGCCCACCAAAAACCGCTACATTATTATCTATAACGAACCTAACCATGCCACAGAATGGGGAAATAAAGTTGACGCTCAAAATTACGCAAAAACTTTAGATCAAACTATCACAGCGCTAAAAAACAAAAATAGAGACTTTTTTGTACTCAATGCTGGCCTTGACGCTTCTGCGCCTGCCCTTCCTCCAAAATATGAAGATGAGATAAGTTTTATGAAACAAATGAACGAGGCTGTCCCCGGTATTTTTAATAAATTAGATGGCTGGGTCTCCCACTCTTATCCTAATCCTGCTTTTATAGGCTCTCCTGATGGAGTGGGCCGTGGCACAATCAGGACTTATGCCTGGGAAATGGAACAATTGGCAAATTTAGGGATTAACAAAAATTTACCTATATTTATCACAGAAACTGGCTGGAAACATGCTGAAGGCTTAAATTATGACCCTAAATTACCTAGTACAGAAATTGTGGCCAAATACTATAAACAAGCTTTGGAAGATGCCTGGAATATGGAAAAAATTGTGGCTGTAACTCCATTTTTATTAAGCTACCAGGAAGATCCTTTTGACCATTTCTCTTTTAAAAAAATCACAGGTGAGCAAAAAGATAATAAAAACAGAAATATTAAAATCTTGGGTATCCAATATCCAGAGTATTACCCCATGTATCAAACGCTCCTGGACTTACCTAAAGTTAAAGGAAAACCAATCCAAGACACCTTGGCCAAACTGACCAAAGGTGAAATTTACAGCTCTATAGTTTCCAAAGAAACTTACAATATTTCACTTACTTTTAAAAACACAGGCCAATCAATTTGGAATGATGGGGAAAAAGTAAAATTAGCAGCTATCAGCGGAGGGGAAAATTTGGGAATTAACAGCGTGCAGCTTCCTCCAGATCAAAAAATTGAACCAGGCCAGGAATATACCTTTAATCTAAAACTGCAAGCGCCTTTAACAGGAACTTATAGTGTAACTTTAAACTTGCTTGAAGGAAATAAACAATTTGATTCAGCGCCTGTTCAATTTACTACTGAAGTTAAGTCTCCTGTAATTTTGAAAATTATGGGAGCTTTGAGCTGGAAAAAAGATTTTGCAGGAAACTATATTTTAACCATGAAAGGAATTAATGGAGCAAATTCCCAAAACATAAGCTTAAACAGCCAAGGGACTTCAGAGGAAATTGAAGCCAAACTATTGCTGCCTGATTATATATATGAATTCTCTCTAGAAAAACCTTTTTATTACTCTAAAACTGTCAAACAAACAGTTTATGCTGGGATTAATACTATAAATTTTGGAGCTTTACAGCCTGACCTATTTTCTGCAATTTTAAATCCTTCCCAATTTTGGAAATTACTGCCCTTTTCAAATTAATACACTTTGATCCACTTTGTATACTCATATCTCTTGAACTCACCAAACTTTACAGTAAAAGCATACTAACAGAAAGAAGGAATTTAAATTACTGAGTAAATTTAAAGGTAGAGAGAATGGTTTCAGGAATAAGAACAGGGGATTCATCCCTAGAGAGATATGAGTATTCATAAAACTGTTGGTTTTTAATAAAGTAATAATGAAAGTAAGAGGCTTTTGGGTCTGCAAATTCAGTACTTGTAACAATCAACACTCCTTCCGTACCATCTATCGTTTTTACCTCTGACCTTTTTACATTACCTCGGCCTTTTACCACAGATTTTTTAAAATCCTCAGTTATCTGCTGCAAGGTTTTTCCTTCAGTTTTTTTAACAATCAGTAAGGGCTCGCCAGCACTCCTTACGGTTTCTATGCCTTTCCAAACATAAGGATTATCCTTCTCTTGATAAACTTCACCAAATGCAGTGTAGGAGATTAAAACCTTTTGATCCTCTTTAGAAAAAAGTTTAATATCTACATCCCTAAATCCCCACTCCGAAGGATATTTTAAGGTATATTTACTCAGACTATTTTCATAAGTCTTCCAATTTGTAGTTTCATCTCTAACTGTAGTCGAAGGTAAATTTTGAGTAATTGGGTTATTTGTAGTTTGAGATTTATTTAGATTAATTTTTCCAGAATATACTAAGTAGCCACCTATTATTACAGCTATTAAAACAACTATTAAAATTGGTGCAAAACCCT
>JAMCTD010000106.1:3024-3981 GCA_023380995.1 Patescibacteria group bacterium | reverse complement strand
AAATCTAAAACCTTTAAAATTAGGAGAATCCTCCAACTTAAAATTAGGTCAAACTGTAATTGCTATAGGAACACCTTTGGGAGAATTTACAAATACTGTCACAACAGGAGTTATCTCAGGATTAGGTAGAGGTATTACCGCAGGTTCGGTATATGAAGGCTATGTGGAAAAACTTGATGATGTTATTCAGACAGATGCCGCTATTAACCCGGGTAACTCTGGTGGTCCACTGCTTAACTCCTCAGGCGAGGTCATTGGTATAAATACTGCGGTGGCCCAGCAAGGACAAAATATAGGATTTGCAATCCCGGTTGATGTTATTAACAATTTGCTAGCTAAAAATAATTCAATATAGGCTATGGAATACTCAGAAATAATTATAGAAGCATTAGGGACGTCTCTGGGGGCCAATCTTTTAACAGTTATTCCGGGAGCTCAGAGTACTGGTGCTGTCAGAGGGGCAGCCGGGGGATTAACTACTTTAACCTTGGATGATGCCAAATCAATCGCTAGTTCCGAGAGAATAGATACCATTAGCATTGATGATAAGCAAAGCTTGCGATCTGACGATCTTAAAAGTATCACTGTCAAACTCTCTGATGGCAGTAGCAAAATAATACTGCTTTCAGCCCAAACACAATTAAACAAGGCTGAAGTTGCAGCAAAGAGCGATCTAGCGGTTGGGGAAAGAGTTGCAGTATTTGGATCTGTGAATTCCGATGGGAGCGTGAACGCCCAAAATATCCAGCTTAATCCGCAAAGGAGAGGAAGCACACCAAGTGCTTCTCCCAGATAATAGGGTTTTCAAATTTATGCATAAATCATATATTTTATCAGCGGCGGCGATTCTTATTTTAGTAGTTACTATTATTGCGCTACGCAATTTCAAAATTCAAAGTAGTGGAATGTTTACAAAACCGGCTACACAAGAAAAAAAAGACTTAAACCCCTTGACAA
>JAMCTD010000106.1:0-2978 GCA_023380995.1 Patescibacteria group bacterium | reverse complement strand
CGACCTAAAAATAGAGGAAACTTTATCAGATGGATCAAATTACCATCAGTATATTGCTTCTTATATATCTGATGGATTAAAGATTTATGGATTACTCACCACTCCCTCAGGAGAAAAACCAAAAACCGGCTGGCCGGCGATAATTTTTAACCACGGTTATATCCCGCCGGAAGAGTATCGGACTACCGAGCGCTACGCCGCTTATGTAGACGGTTTCGCGAGAACCGGTTATATTGTTTTTAAACCGGATTACAGAGGAAACGGTAGCTCGGAGGGTACTCCTGAAGGAGCTTATTATTCTACTGCTTATACTGTTGATGTTTTAAATGCTCTCGCATCAGTCAAAAAACTTCCGGAGGTTGATCCAGCGAGAATCGGTATGTGGGGACATTCTATGGGAGGGAATATTACTCTTCGAAGTCTGGTTATTTCCTCTGATATTAAAGCCGCAGTTATTTGGGGTGGGGTTGTTGGGACCTATGATGACTTAATGAATAATTGGTCAAGAAGAGTTTCGTATCGACCGCCACCTAGGGAACTGGCCTTACGGAACAGGAGCAGGGCTGATTTGGTTGCCAAATATGGGACTCCGCAAAGCAATCCAAATTTTTGGAATTCTATTGACCCGAATTATAATCTTCAATTTGTTAAGGCGCCTGTCCAGCTGGATGCCGGTTTAGCTGATGAAGAAGTGCCATGGCAGTTTTCTGCAGGTTTAAAGCAGAGGTTGGAACAAGCCGGAAAAACCGTAGAACTGTTTACATATCCCGGAGCGGATCACAATATTTCAGGGTTTTCTTTCGATCCGGCAATGCAGAATTCTTTGGATTTTTTCAACAAATATTTAAAGTAAAAAGGACTCCATAATTGAAATCGTTTTTAAATAGGAGATGGTGAAGGGTGAACTATTTTAAAATCCACTCTCATCTGACCTATATCATGTCTGATCTGGGCAAATTCTCCTCTGACAGTTGCCAGGTCTTGTCTGACCGGCGCAAAGACTGAAGGATTGGATGAGATAGAAATACTAAGTACAGTCTGCTTATCTGCAGAAAGCTTGGAGTTAATGGTTGACAGATTGCTGTTTATATCATCAAGTAAAGATTGCAGTTTGGAGACATCTTTTCCTTGAGATTTAAGATTGTTGATTAGAGTCTGCAGTTTTGGTGTTAAAGACGAAAGTCTACCTTGTAAAGCTGATAAATGATTAATAGTTACCAGAAGTCTTATTTTGGGTTCAAATATGGCATGGATTCTGAAGTTGGTAATAATACTTCTAGTATCTGCTCTGACAGTAGTTATATCAGTATCAGCATCAATTTTGGCTTTCAATTGAGTTAAACCGGTTATATTTGCTTGTACATCCCCGGACAGCGAGGTTTTTTCATCTGTTGATAGTCTTTTGTCATTTTGGATTCTTTGCAGTAGCTTATTTAAAGAACTAACCCGATTGTTAATCATCTTATCAGCTCTTTTTTTAAGATTATCTAAGTTTTGTTCTTGCCTTTGGGCAATTCTTGTTGCTTGATTTTCTACTCTTTGGACCTGGTTAACTAACCGGTTAACTCCCATTTGGGCAAAAACTGGTTGAGGATTAGCTATTAAGAGCGATAAAACAATGCCAGTTACAGCTAATATGCTTTTTTTCATAGACTGTTTGGATCCTCCTCCTGATTATTTGGGTTATCAATATCCTTTAGATCCTGATCCAATTGATTTAAGTCTTGATTTAAAGCTATGTCTGTTTTGCTAAGTGTCTCATCTGCATTTTGGGCTGTGACAACTTGGGGTATCTCGCTTTGAGACGTTTGAGCAGTTTGATTACTAGGTTGTATTACATTTTTTGAGAGGTTTTTGAAGGCAAAGAATCCTACCAAGAGTAGTACTACTAAAAAGATTGGTGCTGCAAATTTCCAGTTCATGCTTTTACTATAATTATAACGGAGATAATCCTCTTTTGTGACATCTTCATTAGTCATATTTTGCAGCAACCTTCCAAGAGAGCTTTTTTTAGGAGTAAGCGACTCCCCGATATTTTGTAAAAGTTTGATTATTCTTAATTCATCTTTATTCATAAATTCATAACCTTCCTTCCAATTTTTGCTTTAAAACTTTTAGGGTTCTGTGCTGAATTTGCCTGATGGCGTCTTCCTTCTTTCCCAGGATTTTGGCTATCTGGTCATTATCAAACCCATTAATATATTTCAAAATAACTACCTCTTTTTGTGTATCATTTAAGCTTTGAATTGCCAAGTTGACTATTCTGGCATTTTCATTTTGTTCAAATAGCTCCTCTGGATTATCTTTACGGCTTTCCAACTGCTCAACAATCACTAAGTTTTCATCCAAAGAGATATTTTTCTTCCTTCTATAAAAATCAATTACCTTATTTCTAGCTATAGTAAAAAAGTAAGCTAGGGGATTTTTGCCCTGATCTTGATAATTTTCTACACTTTTGTATACTTTCATAAAAACCTCTTGGACTATATCCTCAGCCTCTTGTTTATCTTGAACCCTTAAGTATGTATATCTAAAAACAGGCACAAAATATAATCTATAGAGCTTTTCAAAAGCCTCTTTATCTCCTGCTTTTGCCTGCCTAATGATATCTTTCGGATCATCAAAACTCCGATCCATATATATAACGATTATATCTCAGGTTTTGTGATTGACAGTAATAAAAATCACTCACCTCTGCTTGCCCCTGCCGTAATATCTGCTCTGATAAGAGAAGTATAGGTTTTATTATTGAGAAATTTAAGCTACAATGAAATAATGTCTCAGGTTTTTATTAAACTTTTTGAAGAAATAGATATTGATGATGTCTCTGAAGTAGGTGGTAAAAATGCCTCTTTAGGTGAAATGATCAGGTCTCTCCCGGACATAGATATTCCCAGCGGTTTCGCAGTGACAGCCACCGCGTATAGATATTTTTTATCACAAACAGGTCTGGATAAATAAACTTTTAAGTGATCAAA
>JAMCTD010000105.1:1410-3404 GCA_023380995.1 Patescibacteria group bacterium | reverse complement strand
CAGGATTTATAGAGCACCAGGTCGCACTGAGTAAACATAAAGTTCAGGTAGCGCTGTACCACTTTGTCTACAATTTTAACTGCCAGTCTATATTTAAGCCAACGTAAGTATCCGGATTCGGCAAAATAGACATGAATAGTGCCTACTAAGGGTTTTTTAAAAAGTTTTGCCGCCATCACCGCATCCATGCCTACTGTTAAAGGAGAATGGAGATGGATTATATCGGGTTTGAACTTTACTAAATATTTTATTACTTTGGGAAGGCCAAACACCCCAAGCTTGAATTCAGGATAAAGTAGCGCAGGTACCGTGGGTAAGTGTATCACTTGGACATTTTTAGCTTTGAACTTTTCCCTCTCGATACCGTCCAGTTTGGGAGTAAAAATCAAAACATTGTGACCTCTCCTTCCAAGCTCCGTGGCTTGGTTTGCTAGCGCTGTAGCAATGCCGTTGATTTGAGGCAAGAAAGTATCGGTGAAATAAGCTACCCTCATGATTTGCTCAATATACCATAAATTAGGTATATTCATTATATGGTTAAATTTGTAATTAGGATTCTAACCGGAATTTTAGCTATATTGTTTATTATCATATTAGGAGGCGCAATTTTTGAAAGAACCTATCCTGTTCCTTCCCAAATTAAATATGGGGTAACTTTTTCTCCCCGCTATGCCAGATATTTAAAGTTGGATTGGCAAAAAACCTATATCCAAATGTTAGACGACTTGGGGGTTAGGAATTTAAGAATTCCCACTGATTGGGATCTATTAGAACCACAGCAGGGACAGTATGATTTTTCCTGGTCAGATTTTATGTTAAATGAAGCAGGCAAGAGAGGAGCCAAGGTAATGTTGGTTTTAGGAGCCAGGCAGCCTCGTTGGCCTGAATGCCATGTGCCTCGCTGGGCCAAGAGTTTAAATATAGACCAAAGACACCAAAAGACTCTAGATTTTGCTAAAGCGGTGCTGGAAAGATATCAAAAAACCGAGGCAATTTGGGCCTGGCAGGTGGAAAATGAACCGTTTGCTTTCTGGTTTGGGGAAAATTGTGATGCACCTGATAAACAATTCTTACTGGAAGAAGTTAAAATGGTAAAAAGCTTGGATACCAAAAGGCCGGTCATAGTCACAGATAGCGGTGAATGGAGCGATTGGACTGCTGCCATGAAATCTTCTGATATTTTAGGTGTTTCACTTTACAGAAAATCCTACAACAAAGCGATGAATCTGTATATAACTTACCCTCTTCCTGTATGGATGTATCCTTTAAAATCAAATTTGGTCAGAGGATTATTTGCCTCTCAGAATAAGAAAACCATTATTTCTGAACTCCAAGTAGAACCTTGGTTTCAACAATCAGTCCTAGATACACCGTTAGATAAGCAGCTGAAACTATTTAGCGTAGAGGATTTTAAAGGAAATATTGCTTATGCCAGAAAAACCGGGTTTGAAGAAGATTATCTTTGGGGAGTAGAGTGGTGGTATTATATGGCAGTGCATGGTCACCCCGAGTATCTGGACTATGCAGCAACACTTTTTAAGTAATTCCAGAGTATGACACAGAAGATTGTTAATGCTACAATCGGAGCATGAAACGCTTAGTTCTAGTTGATGGTAATGCATTGCTTCACCGGGCCTATCATGCTACACCGCCTTTCACTACATCGTATGGGGAGTTAGTTAATGCGGTTTATGGCTTTTCCTCCATGCTGTTGAAGGTAATTTCGGAGCTTCACCCAGAATATTTGGCCATCGCCTGGGATGAAAAAGGTCCAACATTCAGGCATCAAGAATATACCCAATACAAAGCAACCAGAAAAGCCCTAGATGAGGGTTTAGCCAACCAATATAAAAGGGTATATGAGGTAGTTCGAGCTTTTAATATCCCAGGCGATGGCCAAATATTCTGGGTGAAGCTCCGAAATTACCTTCAACAGCATGGAGGAAAAGCCATAAACCGCATTAACTAACTCCCCATACGATGTAGTGAAAGGC
>JAMCTD010000105.1:0-1400 GCA_023380995.1 Patescibacteria group bacterium | reverse complement strand
AGATGAGGGTTTAGCCAACCAATATAAAAGGGTATATGAGGTAGTTCGAGCTTTTAATATCCCAGAATTCAGGCTCGCCGGCTATGAAGCAGATGATTTGATCGGTACGTTAGCATTGCAGGCGGGAACAGACAATTTGGAGACCGTGGTAGTAACTGGGGACCGGGATATCATGCAGATTATTGATCAAGATATCAAGGTTTTTATGCCTAAAAAAACTATGTCGGATGTGGGTTTGTATGGAACTCCGGAATTTGTAGCTAAATATGGATTTTTCCCTAAACAACTTACGGATTATAAGGGTTTGGCAGGTGATGCATCAGATAATATTCCAGGTGTTGCCGGAATTGGGGATGTCACAGCTACTAAACTAATACACCAATTCGGCACAATAGAAGAAATCTATAAGAGCGAGAATTTCAAGACCCTTCCGGAAAGAACCCAAACTCTTCTTGCAGAAGGGGCAGAATCTGCTATTTTGAGCAAGAAACTGGCTACTTTGGATCTTAAAGCACCAATTAAGCTGAATCTTAAAGATTGTGTTGTTCATGATTTTGATCAAGACAAAGTGGTTGAGTTATTTGAGGAACTGGAGTTTAAGAGTTTAATCGGTAGAATATCAGGCGTTACTGTGGTCGGTAGCCCCGCTCACTTGCTCGAGAGCGTTAGCGTCCTGCGTCCCGCCGAGAGGCGGGACTCGGATACGCTCGCCTCCGGCGAGTCTAGAGCTCGCGGCGTTCGGAGGCAACCTCCCTCTATTTCTGACTTCGCTGCCAAACTGGACGCCCAAGTTGAACCAATTCTTAACAAGATGAGCGAGACCGGTGTATTAGTTGATATTAAGTTTTTAGATAAGTTTGGCACCGAACTAAAAGGAAAATTAACCAAATTAGAAAAAGATATTTACTCAAAAGTTGGCCACAAGGTTAATCTGAACAGTCCAAAGCAACTGTCGCAAGTTTTATTTGATGAGTTAAAATTAACTGTTGTCCGAAAAACTAAAACCGGTCGTTCAACCGATGAAGCAACTCTGCAGCAGCTTAAAATTGCTCATCCTGTTGTGCCGCTAATTCTCCAATACAGGCAGATTTTTAAGCTCACTTCTACATATATTGATGCTTTGCCAAAATATGTTGATAGCGATGGAAGAATCCATTCTACTTTTAATGTTGAAGGAGCTGCCACAGGGAGATTGTCCTCAAAAGACCCTAATTTACAGAATATCCCTATTAAGGGTGAGACCGGGTCGGAGATCAGGAAAGCATTTATTGCCCCCAAGGGTAAAGTTTTGCTGGGAGCAGATTATTCCCAAATTGAGCTTCGGATTATGGCCCATTTGGCAGATGACCCGGGTTTGAAAAAGGCTTTTAATGAGAATTTGGATATTCACTCCTTAACGG
>JAMCTD010000104.1 GCA_023380995.1 Patescibacteria group bacterium | reverse complement strand
GCTTTGGAACTGCATGCCATTATGCTGACTCAAACTCCCCACCTCATCTACTGGACACCTGGCACACTACAGATTATGAAACTGACTTCCCGCTGGCGGGCAGAAGGCCTGGAAGTTTATTTTACAGTTAATACTGGTCAAGACATTCATCTAATTTGCAAGGCACAAGACATTGATAAAGTCAAAGCCAAGCTTAAAGAATTAGATTTTGTCAAAGATATAATTATTAACACTCCAGGAGAGGGTACTAGGCTACTGCCAAAGCACCTGTTTTAGATTTTGAATGACTACAAGTAGAAGATGCTTCTTTGCATATAGAACAAATTTTCTCTTTGAGCCTCATTAGAATTTCCCCGCTAGCATTAAAAAAAATAGTACTTCTGGGCAGTAATCCTTTAAAATTTTCAGTAAGACTTTCAAGTCTACTAAATTTAATATCCGACGATACTTCTTGAGTAGGAGTCCGCTTCGGACAAGAAGCGCACCCACCGGCAAGAGGACAACCTTCACATCCGCCTCTTGCTGGCCCACTCTGAACAAGACCTTTTTCAACTCCCGCCATAGACTGATATTATATCACCTCAAAAAAATAGTACTAGAAATTCTTCATGCCCGCTGATTCTACCATAAGATTTTTGGCTGATGTATAATGCTTGATATGCAAAAGGCCTCTACCCCTGGAGAATGGCAAGATGTTATTAATGTTACTGACTTTTTGCACCACAATTTAATCCCCTATGATGGTGGTCCTCACTTTTTATCAGGCCCTAGTAAAAAAACTAAAAAACTTTGGGAAATTTGTAAAACCTTACTCAAAAAAGAACATGATAAAGGTGGGGTTTTGGATATCGATACTAAAACCATTTCCACTATCATCAGCCACAAACCTGGTTACATTAAAAAAGAGTTGGAAATTATAGTAGGACTGCAAACAGATGAGCCTCTAAAACGGGCTATCAAACCTTTTGGTGGAGTCCGGATGGTTGAACAAGCCTGTAAGGATTATGGCAAAACTTTAGACCCCAAAATTAAAGAAGTCTTTAGCAAATACCGCAAAAGCCACAATGACGGCATATTTGATGCTTATACCAAAGAAATAAGAAGCTATCGTTCTTCTGGTGTCATCACCGGACTGCCTGACAATTATGCAAGAGGCCGTATTATTGGTGATTACCGCCGGGTGGCCCTTTATGGTATTGACCGGCTAGTTTTGGAAAAGCAAAAAGATTTTGATCAAAAATTAGGCGATATGACTGATGAAAAAATCAGAGAGCGTGAAGAGATCAGCGACCAGATTACTGCCTTACATATGATCAAAGAAATGGCCCATCTCTACGGCTTTGATATCAGCAATCCTGCTAAAGATGCCTCTGAGGCTGTCCAGTGGACCTATTTTGCCTATCTGGCAGCCTTAAAAGAACAAGACGGGGCAGCTATTTCCTTGGGTAATGTGAGTGGATTTTTTGATGTCTATATTGAAAAAGATATCGCCGAAGGCAAATTAAGCGAAGAGCAGGCACAAGAATTAATAGACCAATTCATTATTAAACTCCGTATGGTCCGTCAACTTAGGATGAAAGAATATGATCAAATTTATGCCGGTGACCCAACTTGGTTAACCGAGTCTTTAGCAGGAATGTTTTTGGATGGCTCGCCTAGCGGCGGAGCGGAGCGGCACAAAGTGACCAAAACCACCTACCGCTTCCTCCAATCTTTATATAATTTAGGACCAGGCCCTGAACCAAACCTGACAGTATTGTGGTCAGAAAAGCTTCCGGAAAAGTTTAAAAAGTTTGCTGCCCAAGTTTCTATCGATACCTCTTCCATCCAATATGAGAACGATGACTTAATGCGGAAAATTTCTGATTGTGATGACTATGCTATTTCCTGTTGCGTCTCCCAGCTAAAAAGCGGTACCCAGATGCAGTTTTTCGGTGCCCGCTGCAATTTAGCCAAGACCTTACTTTTGGCTTTAAATCAAGGAAGGGATGAAAAAACAGGAGTCAGTTTAGTTGAAAACATCAAATCCATGGGAGAAGGCACCTTAAGCTTTGATAAGGTCATGGATGAATTTAAAAAAACCATGGCTCATGTGGTGAAAATTTACATTGACAGCATGAATGTTATCCACTACATGCATGATAAATATTACTACGAACGGGCTCAAATGGCCCTTCTGGACACAGAAGTTGACCGGCTGATGGCATTTGGCATAGCTGGTTTATCAGTGGTAGCAGATTCTCTGTCTGCCATTAAATATGCCAAAGTCACTCCAATCCGAAATAACAACGGCATTACGGAGGATTTCAAAATAGAAGGAGACTTTCCCAAATACGGTAATGATGATGACCGGGCCGATAAAATTGCCAGGGAGCTGGTTGACCTTTTTAACAACGAACTTCAGCAACATCATATTTACCGTAATGCCACCCCCACCTTATCCATCTTAACCATTACTTCTAATGTGATGTATGGTAAAAAAACCGGTGCCACTCCTGATGGAAGAAAAGATCAGGAACCTTTTGCCCCAGGGGCCAATCCCATGCATGGACGTGATACCCACGGTGCTATTGCCTCCTTAAACTCAGTTGCCAAAATTGACTATAAACATGCCAGGGATGGTATTTCCAATACCTTCTCTATTGTCCCCCGGGCCTTAGGTAATACTCAAGAAGAACAAATAGAAAATTTGGTGGATTTAATTGATGGCTATTTTAAAAAAGGAGCCCAGCATTTAAATGTTAATGTCTTAAATAAAGAGACATTGCTCCGGGCTATGGATCACCCTGAGGAATATCCACAACTGACCATTAGAGTTTCAGGTTATGCTGTAAATTTTATAAAACTATCCAGGCAGCACCAGCAGGAAGTCTTAGCCAGAACCTTCTTTGAATCCATGTAGTTACCAAGGAAAATTGAAAGGAAGAGATCTTATAAATCTTCTTTCTTCAGCAAGTTGATCTTCTTTTGAACACCGCCTTGCAACAGTAGGAGTTCTTCTAGAA
>JAMCTD010000103.1 GCA_023380995.1 Patescibacteria group bacterium | reverse complement strand
CTCTTCCGATCTAGAAGTGGAATCAATGGTTTCTCAGGAAAAACACCTGGATCCAAATACCTACAACCTGCTTCCTGTAAGACCAATTGGTTTGGGAAGGTATTTACGGATTGATAAAGGGTCTTCCTCAGGTATTAATGTAGGCCAGGCTGTTGTTTTTGAGGACAATTTTGTGGGTAAAATTGTGGCAGTTTCCCCATCTTCTGCAAATGTTCAACTGCTGACTGACCCTGATTCAAAGTTCTCTGTTTTCTCCCAAAATAAAGAGGGAAAAGCAAAAGGTGTTTTACTGGGCCAATTTGGCACAGAGATTTTAATGGATAAAATATTGCATGAGGAAAAAGTAGAGGTTGGGGATGTGGTGTATTCTGAAGGATTGGAGGGATTTTTGCCCAGAGGACTGATTTTAGGTAAGGTCAGCCAAGTTTTAAGCCGGGAAAACCAAGTATTTAAACAGGCAAAAGTACAACCTGTATTTGATTTTAGGGATTTAGAATTAGTGTTTGTGATACAAGATTAAATGAAAACCTTAATTATTATTTTAATAATTGCTTCTTTTATACAGACCACTATTTTGCCGATAAATCTAGTTTTAATTGTTTTAATTTGTAGGGCATACATAAAATCTGAAACCAATAATTTGTATTTGGCTTTCGCATTTGGTCTTGTTACTTCACACCTAAACTTAACTATTTTAGGATTGCAAAGTTTAATTTATTTGGTTGCTGTTTGGGTAACACATTTATTATCTAAATTAAGATTGGCCGGTAATCCACTGCTGATTATGCCTATTTGTTTAGTCTTTTTATCTTTAAATCAAATAATCAATGTAGGTATTAACTACATAGTTTTAGATTTTCCAAAACTAATTTTTCAAGCTGTGTTGTCCTTGCCAATTCTTTATCTGGTGAGGCTTTGGGAAGAAAGGTTCATTGTCCGAAAAGAAATTAAATTAAAAATCTGATTTTGCAATATGACAGGCAGAAAACGTAAATTAGGCCCTGGTTTTACCGAAGAGGTCACAAAAGTAACTTCCAAAATAGGGCATTTCCAAAAAGGAGAACCTGCTGATTGGACAGACTTTTTATTGCCTAATTTCCGTCCTCACACTCAGACAGCTCAAAAGAGCGTGTGGAGGATGGTATTTTTCTTAATCTTGTGCCTGGTGTTATTTTTTATTATTTTTCTAAGACTTTTTCATCTTCAAATTGCCCAAGGCAGCCAAAACCGTGATTTGGCGGACAACAACCGTATTCAAGTAAAATTAATCCACGCTCCGCGCGGTGTGATTTTTGACCGTAATGGCAAAATCCTGGCAGCCAATTCCCCGGCTTTCCGTTTAATCGAACCAGATTCCAAAGGTAAGAAAGCAAAAATAGTCACACGAGAGCAAGCTTTGGAGTGGGAGGTTAACAATGATCCCAGATTTCCAAATTTGGAAGTTGATAATGTAAGGACTTATCCAATGGGCGAGCAAACCGCCCACATCGTAGGTTTGGTAGGAGAAATTTCTGAAGATCAACTGCAAACCCCGGAATTTAAAGGTTATCACCCCGGAGATGCTATTGGTAAGATGGGCGCAGAAGCTCAGTACGAAAAATTACTTAAGGGCGTAGATGGAGGGGAAATTATTGAAGTAGATTCCTCGGGCCGTAAAATTAGAACTCTAAGACTAAACCCGCCTATATCCGGACAAAATATTTATCTGGCGCTAGATACATCTTTACAGGAAAAACTTTACCAATTAATAAAAGAAACTTTGCAGAAATCAGAAAGCTGCTGTGGTGCGGCAGTAGCTTTGGATCCGGGAAGCGGTAAGGTTTTGGCGTTAGTGTCCCTGCCTTCTTTTGATCCGAATTTATTTACGCAAAATCAAGACGATAGTGCCATAAGTGAAATCTTTTCCCGCACAACTGCCCCAATTCTAAACAGGGTTATAGGCGGAACTTATCCTCCCGGGTCAACTTTTAAAATAGTAACATCACTGGCAGCTTTGGCATCAGGAAAAATAAGCGCCGATACCACTTTTGAAGATACAGGAGAGATGTTTTTGGGACCGTACAGGTTTACCAATTGGTATTTTAACCAGTACGGTAGAAAAGAAGGTTTTGTTAACCTTGCAAAAGCCCTAGAGCGTTCTAATGATACTTATTTTTATAAAGCTGCCCAAATTATTGGTGAAACTAGTTTGGTAGATTGGGCTAAAAAATTATATTTGGGCAAAAAGTTAGAAATTGATTTGCCTGGAGAGGAAACAGGGCTTATCCCTGATAATGATTGGAAACAAAAAAACTATGACCAACCTTGGTATCCAGGTGATACTTTGCATATGTCAATCGGACAAGGGTTTGTTTTATCAACGCCTTTACAAATTTTAGGCATTACTTCTTATATTGCTGCAGATGGCATTTTATATAAACCAGAAGTTTTGTTAAATGAAAAACCAAAAATTTTGGCTTCGAATTTATTATCAAAAGAGCAGATAAATTTAATAAAGGAAGGTTTAAAATTAGTTCCAAAAGAAGGAGGAACTGCCTGGCCATTTTTTGCTTTTCCCGTACCCACAGCCGGTAAAACCGGTACTGCAGAATATGGTGACAAGGGTAAAACACACGCCTGGTATACATCATTTGCACCAGTGGATGATCCTAAAATTGCTTTAACAGTTTTAATTGAAGGCGGAGGGGAAGGGTCAAGTGTGGCTGCCCCAATTGCAAAGGAAGCTTACAGGTGGTACTTTTCCCCAGATAAAAATAGGTTAATAAAAGATCTGTATACTGCCACAGATTCAGGTAAAACTTTAGGTGAGTGATATATAATTAAGATTGTTTCTCAGTAGGTAATGATAAACATTCCATATTTATTAGCACTCCATTCTATTGATGGTTTAGGGCCAATCAGGCTTAGGGCAATTTTAGATTATTTTAAAGATCCAAAATTAGCTTGGGAGGCAAACTCTGAAGAGATTAGGGCAGTTGGAATTCCACAATCAACTGTCCAAAGGTTGGTGGAAGCAAGAAAAAGCTTAAACCCTCAAAAGTATGTGGAGGAAATTAAGAGATCTGGTATTAATTGGATAACTATTTTTGATAAGGATTACCCTAAACTTTTAGCCCAAATTTATGATCCCCCAACTGTTTTATATTATAAAGGTGATTTAGAAAGCTCCAACTTAAAGCCTATTGCTGTAGTGGGAACCAGAAAAATCACTGGTTATGGCAGGGCAGCCACGCAGCAGTTTACCAAAGGTTTGGTTGGGGCTGGTATGACAATTATTTCAGGGTTGGCCCGGGGAGTAGATTCTCAAGCGCACCTTACCACTGTTTTGGAAAAAGGCAAAACAATTGCAGTGCTTGGAGGAGGCTTAAACAACATTTTCCCGCCGGAAAACAGAGGGTTAGCAGAAAAAATTGCCTCTGGTTTTGGAGCTGTTATTTCAGAATTTCCCCCAAATTATCCATCTTTGCCGGGGAATTTTCCGGCAAGAAACAGGATTATTTCAGGACTCTCTTTGGCAGTTTTGGTAATAGAGGCAGCTTCGGATTCCGGCTCGCTCATTACTGCAAAACTCGCTTTGGAACAGGGTCGCGAGGTTTTTGCTGTGCCGGGGCCAATTACTTCTTCTTTATCCAAAGGCCCGATTGATTTAATCAGGCAGGGGGCTATTGCTGTATTTAATCCAAGCGAAGTATTGGAAGAGCTGGGAATAAGTAAAGTGCAAAGTGAAAAGTTCAAGGTGCAAAGCGAGGTAAATCTTTCAGAAGAAGAAAAGAAGGTTTTGGGGTGTTTGGATAATGAAAGCCAGCATATTGATGAAATTGGTAGGAGTTTAAACCTTCCTTCTCCAAAGATTTCTGCTTTGCTTTTAAAGATGGAAATTTCAGGACTTGTTGTAAACATCGGAGCTGGGATATACTGCAAGAAGTATTAAGATAAAAACCCATGCCCAAAACAGTGCTGTTTTTTATAGCTATAGCTGTAATAATTATTACAAGTGCAGTCACTCTTTTTTTGAACAATATTGCTCCTAAACCAACTCCAAAAAATGAAATTGAAACTGCTGTAAATCAGGCCAGACATTTATATAACCAGGAAAAAGACAGAAGAAGGGATTTTTCTTCCGGTCCCTGCCTTTCAAATGCTTTAATGCCAAGTTGGGTTGTAGATATTGCGCACAATCCGCGTTTGCCAATAGATGATCTGCCTGAAAACCGATGTTCTGCCTATTTGGAAGGGAGGGCAGATCATTTTGTAGAACTGGATCCTCAGGGGAATTTGATTAGAGCTAAATAATTATATGAAATATTTATCGTTGCCAATAAAATTACTTAAATTCTGGTATCCGGGAAGCATTAATTTTTTTATCCAAACCTGGAAAAATTTGATGCTATTTTTAGAGGAGGATTTGGCAGTGACATTAATGTGGAAGTTGCTTTTTACCCCGCTTTTCCACGATTCATCATTTTTTGGAAGAATTTTGAGTATATTTTTTAGGTTAGGGAGGATTTTAATAGGACTTTTTGCCTTTTTTACCGCCTCTGTGATGCTGTTTTTACTAGAGGTTTATTGGTTAGCACTACCCTTGCTGGCAGTTTTTGACAAACCTCAACTATTAAGCAGGATTTTGTTTTTAAGTGGTTTAGGGCTTTTTCTTATCAATAAATTTGCCCACCCTCACAAAAAAGTCTGGCAAATTGGTAAAGAAGGTAATATTTGGCAAGCCTCCAAATTAAAGAGGGAAGATTTAAACTTTAAAAAATTACTAGTAAATCCTGAAGTGGTTGATTTTTTATCCAATTTGGAAATTCAAGCAAATGGTTTTTCTGCATTTGAGATTACTGATATAGAGGGTACGGCAAGGCAAGCTTTTGAGATGGCAAAAGCTTGCGGCAGTCCTTATTTGGGTCCAAGGCATTTTTTTGTGGCTGCTTTTTTGGACATACCAGATATAGACAAATTATTGCTTAAGTTTGAACTTAATATTGATGATGTTAAAGATGCGCTGCTTTATTTGGAGAAGAAAAACCAAACCTGGAGAATGGTACATATTTGGGATGATGATTTTACAGTACATCATTTAAAAGGTGTTAATAGGGGCTGGCTTGGGATACCAACTCCAACTTTGGATTTGGTGGGAGAGGATTTAACAAAATCAGCAGCCAGTCAAGGTTTTGCTGATTTGGTCAGGGAAAATGGGGTTTTGAAAGATATTATCAATATTTTATCCCAAACCAGCGGCAGGAATGTAATTTTAGTTGGGCCTCCGGGTAGCGGTAAAACAGCCACCTTGCGTTATTTAGCCAAGCAAATAGTGGCTGGGGATGCGCCTCAAGCTTTGGCCACAAAAAGAATAGTCCTGTTGGATTTAACAAAATTATTATCAGGGATGAAAACCCAGGGAGATTTGGCAGAAAGGGTAAAAACGGTTTTTGAAGAAGTAGGTTTTTCGCAAAATGTCATCATAGCCATAGAAGAAATTCACGAACTGGGGATGGGAGAGGCGGGAAACAGTTTAAACCTTTATTCCCTGATGCAGCCTTATTTGGAATCAGATGCTTTTCAATTCATCGGTACAACTGAGATAGAAAATTACAGCAGGATTTTAGAGAAAAATGGCAGTTTTGCCAGGATTTTTAGGAAAATAGAGATGTCTCCTGCAACAGAACGGGATACTTTGGATATTTTGGAATCCCGCAGCATTGAGGCAGAAAGAAAGAACAAAATTAAGGTAACTTTTATAGCCATTAAAGCAGCAGTTGCGCTTTCCGGAAAGCTTATCCATGACCGGGTTTTGCCTGATTCCGCCATCAGTGTTTTAAAAGAGGCTTTAACCCAATCCGTAAACAAGTGGGTTACAAAGGATGTTATAAGAAGGGTTATTTCTGCCAGGGTTAAGGTTCCTTTGATGGAAGTAGGAAGTGTTGATAAAAACAGGCTGCTTAATTTGGAAGAGGAAATTCACATGCGGTTGATAGATCAAGAACCTGCAGTAAAAGCTGTGGCAGACACTTTAAGGCGTTCTGCAACAGGCTTGCGTGAAGAAGCGCGGCCAATTGGTTCTTTCCTGTTTGTTGGTCCTACAGGAGTTGGAAAAACAGAGTTGGCTAAGATTTTGTCAGAAATCTATTTTAAAGGAGCAGGAGCTTATATCAGGTTTGATATGTCAGAGTATCAGAATCAGGAATCAGTGTACCGGTTAATTGGTGGATCAGACCAACAGGGGCAGTTAACAGAGGCTGTGAAGCAACGGCCATATGCTTTGCTGCTTTTGGATGAGTTTGAAAAAGCAGACCCTAAAATTTTAACTTTATTTTTGCAGGTTTTGGAGGATGGGAGGCTGACAGATTCATCCGGGCGGACAGTTGATTTTACCAACACCATTATCATTGCTACCTCAAACGCCGGCAGTTTAACCATTGCACAAGGTTTGCAAGCTGGTAAAAGTTTTGGACAAATCGACAAAGAGGTTAATGATGAGCTGCTTAAGGTTTTTAAGCCAGAACTTGTCAACAGGTTTGACGAGGTGGTGTTGTTTAAGCCTTTATCTTCAGAAGATTTGCAAAAAATTGTCAAAATAAAACTGGTAGCCTTGCAAAAACAGATGAAAGAAAAAGGATATTTGGTGGAATTTAACGAGTCTTTAGTTGGAGAATTTGCCAAACGGGGTTTTGATCCGGTTTTAGGAGCAAGGCCAATGAGGCGACTTTTGCAAGATACCCTGGAAGCCAAACTTTCTAAATTGATTTTGCAAAATCAACTCTCAAAGGGTCAACCTTTCCAGGCAGGAATGGAGTTGTTAGCTGAATGAAAATTATAGTTTTATTGTTGTTTTTGTTATTTTTACCCTCAGTGGTGCTTGCAGTAAATACTCCACAGACAGATTCTTTAAGCCTGATAAATCAAAAAGTCTGTGATAGGCTTGAAGAGGATGTTTCTAAGTTGGCAGCAATTATGGAAGAAGTTAGAAGAAGGAAAGGGATAACAGAAACCAGGGTGGCTTTTGGAGGTGTGGATACACCAATAAAAAATGCTGATTATCAGGTAACTTTTGTAGCAGAAGCTTTGGCTTACCAGAGAGCTCAAAAGTATTCTTCTAAAAATGAACTGAAGGGAAGTTTAGAAGTTTTAAAAAATAAAATCCTAAGGGCAAAAACAGAAGTAAGAAAGGTATTGGATGAGTAAAAAAATACTGGCAGTTGTTTTTATTTTGGTATTAGTAGGTGTACTGTTTGCTATTTCCAAAAATACAGTCAATCTTCCGGGAATATTAGTAAGCCCGGGAGTGGGAAGAACAGCTAGTCAACCTGCTGCTCCAGCTCCTACGCTGGCTGCACCAAATGCTCCACAAGAAATTAAATATGGAAGTTCAACTAATTTAAAGCAGGAATTGGATAATATCAATCCACAAGTTTTAGATAGTGATTTTGAATAATATCTTGACAACCCCTGTACAATGTCCGAGAGTTAATTAATAACAATTTATGAATAATTTAGTAATTGTAGAATCACCAACTAAAGCCAGGACGCTGCAAAAATTTCTTGGTGATAAATACCAAATAGAAGCCTCCATGGGGCATGTGCGGGATTTGCCAAAATCTGATTTTGGGGTAGACATTGAGCATAATTTTGAGCCTCAATACATTATCCCTCGGGATAAGAAAAAAAGGGTTAATGAGCTTAAAAAAGTAGCCAAAGCAGCAGAAGTGCTTTGGTTGGCAACAGATCCTGACCGTGAAGGGGAAGCTATTGCCTGGCATATAGCAGAATTACTGGGTAATTCTGCGAATTCAAAAATCAAAGTTCAAAATTCAAAATTAATGAAAAGAGTAGTGTTTCATGAAATTACAGAAGAAGCTATTAAAGATGCTTTTG
>JAMCTD010000102.1 GCA_023380995.1 Patescibacteria group bacterium | reverse complement strand
TTTATACATTGTTTCTAAGCTTGAATACAACCTCAAAGATATTCCAACATCTGCAAAAATCGTAAGAGAATTAATTGATAGTAGTAACATTCAAAACGCGATTATTGTTGCCCACAGTAAAGGCGGGCTTATTGGCAAATATTACTTAATAAATCTAAATAAAGATAATCTAGTTAAAGGCATGGTATCTATAGCAACTCCCTACTCGGGAACATCTTTTGCGCATTATATTCCACATAGTCTTATTAAAGATTTTCGAACGGATAGTAAAATAATCCAAGAATTAAAAACCAATATTGAAATTAACAAAAAAATAATATCTATAAGTCCGGTTTTTGATAATCACGTCTGGGAGGGTAGCTGGCTAGAAGGAGCCCAAAATATTACAGTAAACGAAAAGGGCCATCACAAAATTATTTATAATAAAGAGCTTCAAGATATTGTAATTAAATCAATAAATAAATTAGCAACAAATCAAATTGAGGCTATGTCGGAGAATAAAGACAAAGGTGGGAGGAAATAAAAAATCTACAAAATTCACACCCGCAACTTACCCAAGCCGCTGTCTAATTATTTTATTTTTTTAGCGACCATGCTATATCCACCACCAGGCCATTGCCATGCGCCTTTAAATGAACTATCGTCTTCACTAAATGCCCCTCTGTAAAAGTTGTTTGAATTTTTTTCGCCAAACCAAATGGTAAGCGTGTTGTCAACCAATTCGTAGACATAATCAAGCGTCAAACCTTCCGTAAAATGGTAAAATCTGGACCATATATCTCGACTTGGTTCTTCTCCTACTTTTTGAAGGTGTCCAATAACTTCAATGCCTCTTATTTGTTTTCCACCATACTCAAGATCAACGTTTTGGATAAGGAAAAAACCGCCCTCAGCCCATTTATATTCTATCTGACCTTTTGCGTCACCGGATATTTTCCATGTTCCAACCAATTTCTCCAAATCTTTAAGGTTCGTCATAGACGATTTCATCTCCTCTGCCTAGTTTACCAGAAACGTATACCTTAAAGATTTGGAGAAATGAGACAACGGTGGGAGAAGATTAAGAAGTTTCAATTACAGCAAGTTTAGCTATATCTGAGAAACGCCTCTTATCACTAATGGACTTGTAAAACATATTTGGATTTGCTTAACTTATAGTAGACGGGGAAATGAAAATCTCTTTTAATAGTCTAAAAACAATTAGGAGAATTAAACACTTCAAACTATATTCTATATTAGCTATATTTTTCCTGTTAATGCTTCTCGCTGGCGCCATCTTTTTTTTATCACGAAGTCAGTATAATCTTTTCACTAAAAACCCGGATCAAGCACAGGGGTGGGGGCAAAGGCCGGGAGGAGCACAGGATTTCGGCGGTCCTCCTCAAACGACAAAAAAACCACGTTGGAATGGTCCAATCCCAGCAGCTCCATCTACAAAAATTACTTATTACAAAGGCCTTCTGGGTGCTACCTGTAGTGATCCTGAACAATACAGTGGGATCAAACCCGAACCCGACAATTATCTAAACTGGGGAATCAATACGGTTACCATCGGCCCCGGTTTTGAAATTAACAGCCGCGGCGAGACGCGTTACCCTCTGGATTATCCTACCTATGAAGATTTGGATGCCCGATTCGGGGAACTTTCAGAACTTTTTTACAAGAGAGGGATTCATTTGGGGATGATCGTTCAGGTTCACTACAAGGAAGAGTTTGTTAAAGGCAATTTTTGGGGAGGAGAAACAGCGTACGTCCCAAAAGAAAAAGCCCAAACACCGGGATATTTCAAAAATTACGACAAAATCGTTATTGATATGGCCAAGATTGCCGAGAAATATCACTTTGATTTTTTCAGCCCTATGGGCGAACCGGAAAATGTGTTTTTGGATGCCAAAATGACATCTGACTGGTTCCAAAAAATTCTTCCCCAGGTAAAAAAATATTATCACGGCAAAATTTACTATAAAGGAGATTTACATAGGGGCGAAGGAAACATCATTAGTTTCAAGGGTGTTGATATTTTGGGAATTGTTAATAGTCCGGTCAATCCGCGCACTCCCCTGGAAGAAACCAGAACATCATATGTTTCCGATATAGTAAGAGGTCTTGCCTGGGCAAAACGCGACGGCGTTCCTGAAGTTGATTTTGTGGTCCTTGGTCATTTGAGCGACACTGAGATGGAGACTCCTGAAAGAATTGGACTAGTATTAGAAGAGGCAAACAAAAGAATAAATGGAGTATTTATATCCGAACCGGTTCCGGCTGTCCGCAACACGACTCAAGGAAAACAAATATATGCTCAGATGAAAAAGTGGTTTTTATCTAAATAGCCAACTTACTCCCCGGGCTGTACGAAGTTAGAGCCTACTATGCTAACATATAGTTATGGATTATCAAACAAAAACGAATCTTATTCTTCCGTTTAATGGCACTTTGACTGTAACTAATGGCGGCAGAACTACAGAAACTAACAATCACTTTCGCCCACCTGACCAAGGACCACAAAATCAGCTTTATGCTTACGACTTTAGAAACGAACATACGGGAACAGGAGAAAAACTTGAAGATTACGAGGTGTTTGGCAAAGACGTGATTGCTCCTGGCACTGGTACAGTTATACAAGTAATCAATGGCTCTATAGATGTCGATCCTGGAGAAAGAGATAGAAGTGTAGGAGTAGGTAATGCAATAATTATTGACCATCATAATGGTGAGTACAGCTTGCTTTGCCACTTTAAACAAGATTCAATCAAGGTAAAAGTAGGAGATGAGGTGCAGCAAGGCGATGTAATTGGTTTATGCGGAAATACAGGTAATACTTCTCAACCACACATACATTTTAATTTGCAAGATGGTCCGCTAATGCATATAGCAAAAGCGCTACCCGCACAATTTAAAAAAATTAAAGTAAATGGAGAGTTAAAAGAAAACTACGAACCAGTTAAAGGAGAAAAAGTTTCCAACCCCTAATTTTGAAGCTAAACCCCTTGCTCCACCTAATAGAAAAAATGAGAACCTATTTATTATGTAATATAATTTGATTATGCCTCAAATAACAAAAACACTGTATGTAAAAGACGCCAAGGAGTGGAGGCGGTGGTTAGCAAAAAATTACAATAAAGAAAAAGATGTATGGCTCATCCTTCCGCACACTGATAGTGGCAAGAAAAAAATTGCGTACAACGATTCTGTTGAGGAAGCGCTATGCTTCGGATGGATAGACAGCACAGTGAAAAATTTCAATGAACACAATAGCATCCAACGATTCACTCCCCGGCGGAAAGGCAGTCCGTACTCCCAAACAAACATTGAAAGACTTCGATTATTGACCAAGGAAAGCAAGGTAATTCCAGAGATCTCAGAATCAACAAAAGTTATTCTCCAAGAGAAATTTCACTTTCCCAAAGACACGATTGCTGCAATACAAGCAAATGCAGAAGCCTGGAGGAACTTTCAGAGATACTCAGATTCCTACAAGCGGATCAGAATAGCATATATTGAAGAATTCCGAAGTATCCCTAAAGAATACCAAAAGAGACTCCAATATTTTATCAAGAAGACAGCACGAGGTATACAATTCGGCTACGGGGGCATCGAAAAATATTTCTAATCAATCTTTGCTCCCCAAGCCTAGAATCATTATAACTGCAAAAGTAATAAAATTATTTCAAAATCAAGGCTACGCTGGAGAGATGAAAGAGAGATGGGAAGAGATAAAGAAATTGCAATTAAACCGTGCGATTGACTTAGATAAAACCTATTTACCAGTTTCTTGAGGTTTTTCAAAGAAAATTGTTGCAAAACCAATATATCGAGCAGAAAATACTATTCCTTCTTGCGAAATATTTACATCTACAGATCGTGCAGTAGTACCAATGCCCGCAACCTCGATTATTCCGTTTCTCTGATGTACGCCTGTAAACGTCCCTTCATAATCTTTACCAGCTTCGTGATGTACAGTTCTATTTCCCATTAGAAGCTCTTGATTATCAATTACAAAACCTAATGTTCCAGGGCAATTATCTCCCCTAGCTTTAATATCTCCCCGAGCAACTTGCTCATCACGCCTTTCTCTTTCGTATTCCGAACCTCTACTGCAATAATTTTGGGTTCCTGTTAAACTTACGTGTTGAGATAAATATCGGCATTGCTCTGCACCTTGCCCTGCCCTACACACAGATTGAACATGTTGAACTGTTGGAAAAGCTGTGAATTTTAAACGTAATTCTTCTGGACTTGGCATAAAAAAACTACCTTTCGGCAGTAAATGAATACTATAACTTAGAAATATTATTGTCAAGTAGAAAATCAAAAGAAATCCGTAGAAATTGCTCCGCGGCTAGGATTCGAACCTAGAACCTTGAAATTACACTTATCCTCGACTTTCGTCGAAGCGTGGACTATCTCTTGACCATATCTTACGAGTTAGGTCCTGGGTATATAGTCTCTACACATTTACTCTTGCGAGATTTAGCTCGGGATAGCCCCTAGGGGTTTCCCCGAATTAGCCCAGTTATTCTCATCAATGTTTCCATTGAAGACTGCATATCTTACAGTTTCCTGCTCTACCGTTGAGCTACCGCGGATTATATGCACCATTTTATCATCAAACTTAAAATAAATAAAGATTTTAACATCCACCACTCCTCGGAGCAATTCTTTTACCTTAATTTGAGTGATATAATCAATTTATGAAAAAAGCAAAACAAAAAGTTTGCAGCCGCGGACATAAATATACGGGTAGCAACACTTGCCCTATCTGTTGGCCGGGTAAAGTTAAGAAGAAATAATCTAACCTTTAGATTTGACCTAGAGCTTGCGCCCCTTACCTGGAATAAAAGTCTTATAGTTTACAACCCCCACCCCAGTTGGTATAATTCTAATCTATGACAAGAATCGAAGACGGAAGGAGTATTGGTGCGCAAGGATATTCAAAGAGCCAACTTGCGGCAGTCAGGTTTTCATTTGCAATTGGGGAAAGGTTGGCAAAACAACATCCCGAAATAGCAGATATCTATCGAACCGCAGGAGCGCAAACACGCTTTCTAGAAATTGCCGAAGAATTCATTCCAGAAGTAGTGCAAAAAAGTCCAGACGTTGCCATGTCGGCTGTGGGCAAAGCTTTAAGGATTTTAGTACCCGAGGAAGAGCGAGAACAAATAACAGCTTCATTAAGAGGAGAACGCTTAATGATTAGGCTTGGCGGACGCAATTCGAACACACATTTAGAGCACCAAAGAAAAGCTGCCAGAGCGAAAAAAGCAAAAGGAATCATCCCCGACCCAGCTAATTTGATAGAGGCAAATGGCTTTATTGCCTGGTCGTCTGCAGAAAGAGCCCGATTGTTAGAGTTGAGCCAAGACCCGGATTTTCAATATAGAAAGGGTGGGAAGAGGAAGGTAGGGAAACTGGATTCTAGTAAAGCTGCGCCAGTTTTAAATCATGAGTTCCATAACGATCAACCCGTAAGACACATGTCTAGTGTAGCAAGCCAAATCAGAATGGGAAGAAAAAGAAGTTATTCTCTTAATCCTCAGGGATAATTTCTAAACCCTCAAGTTTGTCCGCCACTACGCTTAGGGCTTGCGCTTGTGAAAAACGCTACATCAACGACTTGACTTTTCACAAATACAATATCAAAATATATCATGTAAGCAATTATATGGCCTTATCTCCTGATAATAATCCTGGGAGTGCAGGTTTTCAGCCTGAAGCGCGTCGTGTGCTTCCCTCATCGCAAATAGTATTTGACGCTTCGGTCCAAACGGAGATACAAAAGCCTCGACCCGTCATAGAATCTTTGCTCTTATCCTCACCGACAGATCCCGCAAGAGAACAGCTCACGCGGGAAGAAAGAATAAGGCTGCATTATGCTCAACAATTGGCCGAGGGAGACCTTGCCAGTTTAACACCAAGATATAAAGCTTCCGACTACGACTCACAAAATCCGTTTGCCGATAGTCTGACAGCTGACCCATTAAGTGACCCTGAAGTTAGCAGGCTGGCGTCAATTATAAAAGCTTCTCATCAAGAAAGAGTAAAAAAAGATTAAATTTATTATCCCAAGTAGTCTTTTAGCTTATTTCCCCTTGAAGGATGTCTTAATTTTCTTAAGGACTTTGCTTCAATTTGCCTGATTCTTTCTCTGGTTACTGCAAACATTTTCCCAACTTCTTCCAAAGTTTTTGGTCTTCCGTCTTTTAAGCCAAACCTTTCTTCCAAAACCCTTTTTTCCCTGTCGGAAAGCGTTGATAAAACCGGTTCCACCTGTTCTTTTAAAAGTTCTCTT
>JAMCTD010000101.1 GCA_023380995.1 Patescibacteria group bacterium | reverse complement strand
TTTTTACTGCTGCTTTTTGGTGGTGTAATTTTCTTTGCCACTCAAATCCCCAATCCTTCTGATTTATCAAACCGGGAGATTGCTGCAGCTACCAAAATTTTTGATAAAAATGGGGAGCTTCTTTATGATATTTACCAAAACCAAAACAGGACTCCGGTTAAACTTTCTGAAATTCCTGTTTTTGTAAAAGAAGCAACAATTTCTATTGAGGATAAAGATTTTTATAAACATCCTGGTTTTTCTGTTACAGGCATAGCAAGATCCATGTTTGTATTGGTAATTCACCGCCAGGTAGAAGGTGGTGGATCTACTTTGACCCAACAACTGGTTAAAAATGCCCTGCTTTCAGGTGAGAGGACATTAACCAGAAAGCTTAAAGAGTTTATTTTAGCAATACAAGTTGAGCGTACCTATAACAAAGACCAGATTTTGGAAATGTATTTAAACGAGATTCCTTATGGTGGTACAGCTTATGGAATAGAAGCAGCTTCAAATCTTTACTTTGGAAAATCAGCCAAGGATTTAGACCTTGCTGAGGCAGCACTTTTGGCGGGATTGCCTCAAAGGCCTTCTGTTTACTCCCCTTATGGCACCCACCCAGAGCTTGCCAAAACCAGACAAAAAGAAGTTTTAAACAGGATGGTTGAGGATAAATATATCACTGCCCAGCAGGCTAAAGCAGCCTCAGATGAGCAGTTAACTTACCGGACAGGCCAAAGCGAACAAGGTTTTAAAGCTCCTCACTTTGTCATTTATGTCAAAAATAAGCTCATTGAGCAATTTGGAGACAAAATGGTGGAGGGAGGGGGACTTCGGGTTACCACCACTTTAGATTATGATTTACAAAAGAAGGCAGAAGAAATAGTCAAAAAAGAAGTTGACAGTTTATCTTCTGCCAAAGTGGGAAATGGTGCAGCTGTTGTTTTGGATCCTAAAACTGGCCAAATTTTGGCTATGGTAGGAAGTAAGGATTATTTTGGAAATTCCCTGCCTGATGGTTGTAAAGAAGGAGTGTCTTGTACTTTTGAACCAAACGTTAATGTGGCAATTTCTCCCAGGCAGCCTGGTTCAGCTACCAAACCAATTGCTTATGCCAAAGCTTTGGAAAAAGGTTATACAGCAAACCAAACCTATATGGATGTTAAAACAGAATTCCCAGGAGGAGATCAGCCAGCTTATAATCCGGTCAATTATGACGGACAATTCAGAGGGCCTGTGCAGATGAGGTATGCTTTGGCAAATTCTTACAATATTCCGGCTGTCAAAAATTTGGCTTTGGTGGGGGTAAAAGATGTGATGGGTTTGGGATATCAAATGGGCTTGTCCACTTGGGAGCCATCTGAGGAAAATGTAAATTCTGTAGGTTTAAGCCTTGTTTTGGGAGGACGTGAAGTCAGGTTATTAGATTTGGCTTCAGCTTACGCAGTTTTTGCCAATAAAGGCCAACAACTTGATCCAGTTTCTATCTTAAAAGTGACAGACAGCAAAGGAAAAACACTTTTTGAGTTCCATGAGTCTGAAGGGAAAAAAGTGTTAGACCCAGGGATAGCTTTTATTATTTCAGATATTTTAGCTGACAATGGAGCCCGGACTGCAGCTTTTGGATCAAACTCAGTTTTAAACATAGCTGGTAAAACTGTGGCTGTCAAAACTGGAACAACAGATCAGAAAAAAGATAATTGGGCTGTGGGATATACACCATCAGTTGTGGTAGGCGTTTGGGTGGGCAACAACGATAACAGTGATATGAGTCCTGTGATAGCCTCCGGAATAACAGGCGCCTCCCCTATTTGGAATGAAATTATGAAAGCAGCCCTAAAGGATAAATCTAATGAATCATTCCCAAAACCTGATAATGTAAATCAAGCTGATGTGGATGGTTTGATGACTGGCAAGCCACACGGAGGTTCTCCTACCAGAAAAGAATATTTTATTGCCGGGACAGAGCCTAAGGGTGAATCAAGCTCTTATCAGCGCCAAAAAGTTTGTAAGAGCAATCCGCACAGGTTGGCTAATGATAATGAGGATAATGAGGAAAAAGATGTGGTGGTGTTAAAAGAAGATGATCCAACAGGAGCAAATAAATGGCAAACAGGTATAGACCAATGGGTTTTAACAGCTCCAAATCCACTTTTAGTAGGAGCAACTAAAGGTTGTTCCGGCGTGCCAGGGTTTACTACTGGTGGAGGTGGGATTATTGAGATTGTTAATGTGGGTAATGGCGCTAATGTGCCAAGGGTGTTTGATGTTTTGGCCAAAGCTAACTCACCTGCAGGGGTTAAGAAAATTACCTGGTTGGTGGATGGAGCACAAAAATCTACCCAAACTACAGAACCTTTTGCTTTGCATGTAGAGTTTCCAAATGGTGATAAAGGTTCCCATACAATCACAGTAACCTTAGAAGACAACAATGGTGGGACCTTCTCTTCTTCAATTGGAGTAACTGTAGCCCTATAGAACATACTATTGACTTTTAACATGGGTAAGGGGTAAGATCGCGTAACATTGATATTATGAAAAGAACAATTGAAGTCGATCATCCTGATTTTCATGTAGGGAATCCTTCAAAGGGATGGTCAAGACATATAAGAGTGTTAAAAGCTCATTTAAGAAGAGAAGAAGTGCTAAGGCAGTGTGATGCTATCCATAAAGAACCGGAATTGGACCCTGCTGTTAGAGATTATCTTTTAGGTGTGAGAGATCATGCGATATATTCTTTATCAAATGCCACTAGAACTATAAGAGAACGTGTTGGCTATCGATGGGGAGTCACGGAATATGTTTCTGTTGCAAATCCTCATTATCCGGCTATATCCGCGGAATCGAAATTAAGAATTACCTGGGCAGAGGCTAAATTAAGGCAGTTGAAACCCGGTTCCATGGAAAACCGTATTCAGTCTTTACTGGAACAACTTCATATGAATGCTGCAAACGATCATTTGATAGAGGTTATTGGTATGGATGCAAAAAGAAGACCGGTTCTAAGATACAGGCATATATTAGATGGGTTGGAGGCTGAAACACCAGTTCCAGGTCAACAACCTTCTCGCAGAGAGTCAGTATCTAGAAGGTAAAACTCTACTTACATAAGTATTTTATTTAGACCGATTTCCAGTATAGCTACTCTTTGATTGATGCCTAGTTTATCAGTTACCCTTTTGTGGACTTCTGCCAGTCCTCCTATTATTTTTTCTCCATAAGCTAGCTGAATAAACCTGTTTGGATGGAAGTTTTCTAGTTTTGCATTTGATTCTACTTCTTTAATTCCTAAATTCAGTTTTTGATTGAGTTTATTAAAAATGTCATAAAGCTCTGCCAAAGGATTATCTGTACTATTCATTAAAGCTATTGATAAAGAATATTTTTCTGCTGCTTCTTCTTTCTCGTTTCTGTAATAAATCTTGCCAATTTCAAAAATTGCTATATCTTTAAAACCTTGCCTGGCATTTTTTGCTACCACCTCAACCAGATTTGGCCAATTATTCTCTCTTAGGTATTCTGTTTCAGCAGAAATGGGGTTTGCCACCTTGATTAATTTATCTTCCTGGCTATTTATGGCATGTAGGACATTGGTGGAATAATATGAATAGGTTTGAACCTCAGTTAACCCTAAGCTTAAAAGTGCCTCTTTAAGCCCCTCTAGGAGCCCAAAAATGGGGTTTTGCTCTATATCAGGTATATTTGTGCTTAAGGGCTTAGAGGGAATCTTCTCATAGCCATACATTCTGGCCACTTCTTCAATCACATCAGCCTCAATATTAACATCCAGCCTAAAGTAAGGTGGTTGCACTTTAAAACCTTTTTCCACCTTAAAATGCAGCTTTTCCAAAGCTGATTTAATAAATTCAGGCTTGATATCAATCCCAACCAAAGAATTAACTTCTTCCTGTTTAACCAGGATCTTAGGACGTTCCTCTTTTGTGTTTCCTACAATAGAAATTGCTTCAAGTTTGCCACCAAGCTCCTGGTACATCTTGATAGCTGCATCTACAGCCTGAAGTAGCCTGGTAGCAGTGAGTCCGTGCTGGAACCTTTTGCTGGCTTCTGAGTGGAGAGCCAGCCTGGAGGCAGTTTTTCTGATAGTTACAGGATCAAAAATGGCAGCCTCCAGTAAAATAGTGTGGGTTTTATCTGTAACTTCACTATTTTTACCACCCATTACTCCAGCCAGTCCAACAGCCTTTTGAGGATCAGTAATCAATAAATCTGTGGGTAAAAGAGAACGTGTTTTATTATCCAAAGTAACCAGCTTTTCCCCTTCCCTGGCATTTCTTACAATAATATTTTCACCTTCAACTTCCTTAGCATCAAAAGCATGGGTGGGCTGGCCATACTCCAGCATTACTAAATTTGTTACATCGGCAATGCTGTTAACAGATCTCATTCCACTGCTGTTTAATTTTTCCACCCATTCTTTAGGTGAAGGTCCAACTTTCAGACCAGAAATTTTGGCAATACAATATAAAGGGGTAAGCTTACTATCTTCCACCTTTACAGAAGCTTCTGGTAAGCTTTCCTTAACCCAGACAAACTGATCTGGGTCTGGCTTCTTAAAAAGAAGCGGAGAGTCAGTAATAGCTGCTATTTCATAAGCTGCTCCTCTTGTGGATAAAAGGTCTGCCCTGTTGTAGCCTTTCATATCCAGCTCAAGATAATTCTCACCAACTTCTTTAATCCCAATAGTGCGAAGAGGCAGCAATTTAATAACTTCCTCAATTGAGACTTTCAAGTCCACTAATTCTTTTAACCAATTAATACTTACTTTCATTAATATTTATTTAAAAATCTTAGATCTCCGCTTTTAAATAACCTGATATCTTCTACTGCATATTTAAGCATCGCCATTCTTTCCGGTCCCACACCCCAGGCAATTCCAGAATAAACATTTGGGTCAATCCCCCCGTTTTTTAGAACTTGAGGATGAATCATACCTGCCCCTGCCAATTCCAGCCAGCCCATACCACCGCAAACCTTGCAACCTTTTCCCTTACAAAAAATACAAAGCCCATCTACTCCTGCCCCAGGTTCCACAAAAGGATAATATTTTGGCCTCAAACGGGCTTTGATATCCTTGCCTAAAATCCCTTGGAAAAAATATTCAGATAGATACTGTAAATTAGCCATACTGACTCCTTTGTCTATATAAACAATCTCGAATTGCTCCAAAGTATGCTCATGTCTGGCATCTATGGCTTCATACCTAAAACAGCGGTCAATGATCATCATCCGGATTGGGGGCTTTAATTCTTCCATGATCCTCACCTGGGCATTGGAAGTATGGGTTCTTAAAAGTAGTTCCCCAGGAGTATTTTTTAAATTATAAGGGTCTATATAAAGTGTATCCCATAAATCCCTGGCTGGGTGGCCTTTGGGGATATTAAGCAGCTCAAAGTTATATTTTTCATTATCAATGTGAGGAGCGTTGTATTGTTTAAAGCCTAATTTGGAAAATAGTTCAACTATCTCATTTTCCAGCTTGGTAATAGGATGAAGATGTCCTTGTCTTTTTGTCATTTTGGGGAGCGCAGCGGCTCTAAAATCAAGATCTAACGCTTCATGGGCTAGCTTTTTATAACTTTCTTCACGCACTTCGTTTCTTCTTGCATCAAGAGCTTTTTCCAGTTCCTGTTTAACTTGGTTAAACAATGGTCCAATTTTTCTGCGTTCTTCTTCTGCTAATTTAGGAAAATCTTTTGGTAAAAGTGTAATTTCCCCATTTTTGCCAAAAAGCTTCAAAAAAATCTCATCCAGCTCTTTTAAAGATTGAGCTTTCTGAATTTTTTCTAAATATTCAGTTTGGATTTGATCAAGCTTTTGTTCCATTGATCTTGATTCTAGCATCAGGTGGAGTCCTTGGGCAAGCGAGTAAAAAGTGTATTAAGGATTGGTAGGATTAGGGCCAGAAGGAGTTTCTGTGCTTTCCATCAACTCTTTTATGTCGCACCAAGTGCTGTAGAGTGCTTTACGCGCGAGCCTGATGCGCCAGTCGCTTTCCTCAAGGTTAGTTTGCCATGTATCAAGCAAGCCTTTTATACGCGCAAAACGGAGATTAAATAGATTTAGTCTTGCTATTGTGATAGCAGATTTATCATCAGGTATTCTGGCTGGTTTTGCTGTTTTTGCAAATTGGTCTAAATCAATTGGTTTTTGCTCGCCTTCAGTCATCCCCAGATTGTAGCACCGTTTATTTGTTAGTCAATAGGATAAAGGTGGGTAAGAAAAGTAGTTTAAAAAGGTTTGCGTAGAGCGATCCTGACAAATTTTTCTGCATATTTCATATGCTTCTTTTTACCAGTTATTTTATTCATCTCTTTAATTCTTTCACTGAATTTTGCCATGTCTGTAAATTGGCTGGTATGGGCGGCTAAGGCTTTAAGCTTTTTATCTATGGTAGTTGTGATATCCACAAAATAATTTGCCTGGCTGAAATTCATTATCAATAGTTCCTCTACAACGTGTGGCCCCAGGCCTTCTTCCAAAAGTTCAGGGAAAGTCCGGGAGTTTCTGGCAAAGGGGTATACACAATCCATTGTGGCTTCCCCTCCTTTTCTGTGGTCCGGATGGTTGACCATTTGGCGCTTTGCATCATAATACATAGTGGGATCCCAGCAAATAACTGTGGTAGGTTTAATTTGCCTGATAATTTTAACTATTTGTTTACGAAGCTGAGGAGTATTTTCCAGTTCCCCATCCACAAAATCTAAGAAAAATACTTTTTTTATCCCCAAAATATCAGCTGCTTTTTGTTGTTCTTCCCGCCTTATTTTAATAAGTTCTTTGGTGGGAATATTTATGTCTTCAGAACCCTTGCTGCCGTCAGTAAGTACTAAATAAAAAGCTTCTGCGCCTTCTTCCACAAATCTTGCAACAGTGCCTGAACAACCAATATCAATATCATCAGGGTGAGCCCCCACTGCCAGAATGGTTTTTGCTCGCCTTCAGTCATCCCCAGATTGTAGCACCGTTTATTTGTTAGTCAATAGGATAAAGGTGGGTAAGAAAAGTAG
>JAMCTD010000100.1 GCA_023380995.1 Patescibacteria group bacterium | reverse complement strand
AGCTTATTGATTATAAAGGTCGGCAGGAGATGCCTCAGATAATATTCCAGGAGTTTCCGGGATTGGGGATGTGACAGCTACTAAATTAATACACCAATTTGGCTCAGTTGAAAACATCTACAAGCCGGAAAATTTAAAGACTTTGCCCCAAAGAACACAAATGCTGCTTTCTGAAGGAGCAGAATCTGCTGTAATGAGCAAAAAACTTGCCACTTTAGATTTGGAGGCACCGATTAAGTTGGATTTAGGAAAATGCGTGGTTCATGATTTTGAAAAAGAAAAAGTTATTAAATTGTTTGAAGAACTGGAGTTTAGGAGTTTAATCAAACGTTTGCAGGATATTACGGTCGACAGCCACGTTCACTTGCTCGCTGACGACGTCCCGCTCGCGCGGGACAGCGTCCTGCGTCCCGCTTTGCGGGACTCGGATACGCTCGTCGCCTCCGGCTCCTCGTCTAAAGCTCGCGGCGTTCAGAGGCAGTCTCCCTCCGTTTCTGACTCCGCTCCTTCGTCCAACAACACTACTGATCTTGATTTAGCTGTTGATCCAATTCTAAAAAAGATGAGTCAGACTGGGGTTATGGTTGATCTTAAGTTTTTAAGCAAGTTTGGCAAGAAGCTGAAAAGTAAGCTAGCTAAAGTAGAGAAAGATATTTATTCAAAAGTAGGGCACCAGTTTAATTTAAACAGCCCCAAGCAATTATCAGAGGTGTTATTTGATGAGTTGAAATTACCAGTGGTTAGAAAGACCAAAACCGGCCGTTCCACCGATGAGGCTACTTTACACGAACTGTCTGCTGCTCATCCAGTAATACCTTTGCTTTTGGAATACAGGCAAATGTTTAAGTTAGTTTCTACTTATGTTGATGCGCTGCCCAGGTTTGTGGATGATAAAGGCAGGATTCACTCCACTTTTAATGTGGAAGGGGCTGCTACAGGCAGGCTTTCTTCCAAAGACCCTAACTTGCAAAATATCCCAATTAAGGGTGAAGAGGGAGGAGAGATCCGCAAAGCTTTCATTGCCCCTAAGGGCAAAATTTTACTGGGAGCAGATTATTCTCAAATTGAGCTTAGGATTATGGCGCATTTGGCTGATGATCCGGGGTTAAAGAAAGCTTTTAAGGAAGGGGAGGATATACATACTTTAACTGCCTCAAAGATTTTTAAAGTTGCTTTGGAAAAGGTGACAAAGGGGCAAAGAATGATCGGTAAAACCATGAATTTTGCCACACTGTATGGACAAGGCCCACATGCCCTGTCACGCCAATTGGGGATAGCATATGAACTGGCTAGGCAATATATAGCTGAATATTTTGAACAATTTCCCAAAGTTAAAGAGTGGATGGAAAAAACCTTAGCCTTTGGGTATGAGCATGGGTATGTGGAAACTTTGTGGGGCAGAAAAAGATATATGCCAGAGCTTCAGGTTGGTAATAGGATGATCAGGTCGGCAGGGGAGCGGGCAGCGGTTAATCATCCTGTTCAAGGTACTGCAGCAGATATGATTAAAAAGGCAATGGTGGAAATTGAAAAAGAAGTTCAAAGTTCAAAGTCCCGACAAAGTCGAGGACGCTCGACAAAGTCGGCGTTCAAAGTTCAAAGTTGTTGTATGATTTTACAAGTGCATGACGAACTATTATTTGAGTGCGATCCTAAATCAGTTAAAGAAACAGCCAAAATGGTAAAAGAAAAGATGGAAAATGCCTTAAAATTATCAGTCCCAATCCTGGTTGATCTTAAAATTGGTCCAAATTGGGGAGAAATGAAGCCTCTAGTTATAAATTATTGACATACTATTATTTTAGTGATAAAAATACTACCCATGACCACAATTGAAGCAGATTTAATGAATGAATATGTAAAGCGTATGGGGACTAATGCTCTCCTTGATTATATGAGACCCGGTGTGACCCAAGGAGTGTTTCAGGCATTAATTCAAACTGAAATTGAACTAGCCCCCCAAGGCAGGCTTCCATCTGCTTCTGAAATTAAACCATTTCAAGTATACACTGCTGTTGAGGTAAGGCGTGTAGAAGATGAGATTAAAGATCATGTGAGGCCTTTATCCCAATCGCTGGATTTTAAGTTGACTCATCTAAACAGAGCTGTAGCTTTAGCCATTTTAAGGTATGGCGAGAATATGGGAGGCAGCTATACTGATTTTTCCCGCAGTTATATGATAAGCCGCCTAAGTGAGGTAAGAAGGTTAGATGAGGAAGGGATATCTAATATAGGAGAGAAAATAGAGGAATTAAGTGTAAGATACCATGTAGGTGATGAGCATATAGAACAACTCAGAAGAGTAGAAACACTTTGTAAGGTATTAAAGGATTTTGATAAGGAAAGACATTATGATTCTGCTTCGTACATAACACCCCAAAATAGTCCTGATATAGATCTCTTCTATTGTACAATTTAGCAGAGGAAGAAATTTAGTTATAGCAGAGAAGGCCGCAGCCTCTAGTTATAAACTATTGACATATGTAAGCCTGCATGCTATTTTCTTTATACTAATCCTCAATCATGATGGCAACAAGACAAGTTGAAGGACATCCTTATACTCCCTCTGGATTTGAAATCGAATCTGAGAGGTTTGGAAGAGAATTAGGTATGTCTCTTAATACAGCTGCTGGAGATTTTACTACCATTATACGTAGGTTTTCTGATCTTACTTTTATTGATTCCCGCAGGACTGCTGATACAAAAGTTGCGCGCCTATTGTTTCATCGTCGTTCTCCGCTGCACTATGGAGCATTGAGTAGGGCGTTTGAGGCAGCTTCGGTTAAATCTGTTGATTCAAAACGTACTCCTTCTCGTGCGGATACTATTTTAAATAGCACTGATATGCAAAAAAGTATGATGTTAGATCCAAACCAACCAACTGACTTGCTTTCTCCTCTTGAATTAACTAGGTTTCCTGAACGACTTGCCCTGGTTGTTTATGATCAATCACAATTTAAGTTTCCTGAGACAGGAGGGTTTTCTGCTTCTGAGTTGCAATTTAAAGGATGCCCTAAGCCTGATTTGGAGGTTGTTTACAGCCAGGTTGATCTTTATAGATGGGATGGGGGAGGATATAATGCCGCTGATTGTACGGATTCACTTGTTGTAGAAGTTCCAAAAAAGAGAGTTGATGGTACAAAGACAGATCTTCTGACCCCTGAAGATTATACTGATTGGTTAATACGTTCTCGGGAACATCCTGTCTTCCGGCCCGATATGAGCAAAATATCTTATGAATTTCCTGCAGATACACCTTCATCTGAAGTAATTGCTTTTATGAAGGAGTATTTTTTTGCAACATTTCAGCGTTCAATTGAAAGAATAGTTACACCACCAGCTTCTTAGTTTCTCTCATCTCCACCTCATATTTAGTAAATCCTGTTTTTTCTAAGATTAAGAAAGTCAGCCAAAGCAGGGGATGGATTAGAAAACCCATAAAAGATACTAAAGACTGAAGGGTTAAAAATAGTAAAACAGCAAGAGTCCCAGGGATAAAATTTACGTAAGGTTTAATAAAAACCTGGATCTGGTCTTTAATAGTTTGTTTGATCAAATTGTTAGCTGAGTTATTTATGGGAGTAGTATTTTTTTGAGGGGTAGTTAAACTATCTAACATCTTAGGATCTACACCATACTGTTTTAAAAGGTCAGGGTTTTGTTTTAAAAGATTTAATTGTTGAGGGTCAATAGCAGGCAGTTGAGGGATGGCAGCTTGTTCTGCTGGGATATTTAAAGATGTTACTTTTAAAGCAGTATCTATTAAAGAATCAGGAATTTGAAAGCCTTCTTGAGTAATAGTTTTATTAATTTGAAAAAAGTAAATTACACAAAAAATTAAGATTAAAAATGTGGCCAAATGTTTAGCGGAAGGTCCCAGCAAGACAGAGGGTTGGAAAGTTAAATAACTGCCTAAAATACCATCTAAGAAAAAACAAGTCAGCAGCAAGCTTACTAAAATTCCTACAGAAAAAATCAAGGCTAAAGCCACAGGCAGAAAAGCTAGAGGAATTGCTGAAGCAAGTAGTCCTACTGGTAAATATATTTTCCAATCCTGGGCAACAGTGGTAAATATAATAAACACTAAACTTGATATTAAGATTAGAGCACAAATAACCAGCAGATCTACTAAAGTAGCAATAGATAAAGAAAAAATAACATCATAAGATTTTAAAAAAGGGGTAACTTGATAAATTAAGGCAGCAAAAAGGACTAGAAATAATGGGGCAAAAAGGAGTTTTTTGAGGGTAAGCATGATATACTCATCATACCATGAAAACTTTAGTAACCCATATTAACCCACACCTTGATGATATAGCAGCAATTTGGCTGTTTAAAAAATTTCACCCTGATTTTAAAGATGCAAAAATAGAATTTATATCTGCTTCCCGTAACCAGGCTGCTAAAGAGGAAAATGAGGAGAAAATATTTTTAGGTACAGGTGGTGGTAAGTTTGATGAGCACAAAGAGGGTTTAGAAACTTGCGCTGCTTCTTTAGTTTATGAATATTTACAGCAAAAGGACTTAATACCAAAAGAGGAAATTACCAAGGGAGCTTTGGAAAAATTAATTAACTGGAACAGGTTAATAGATACAGGCAAAGCCCCTGACAGCCAATTTGATGAGTTTAGTATACAGGCTATTATCAGAAGTAAAGATAATTCACCCTACACTTCTGTTAAATCAGTGGAGTTGGGGATAGAGATTTTAGACAGGA
>JAMCTD010000099.1 GCA_023380995.1 Patescibacteria group bacterium | reverse complement strand
GTTCCAAATAATGAACCCGCGGATTTGCTTTTATCTTGTGGTTAAAAAACAATTCTTACTTTAAACAATTTACTGCCTCGATTTTGTACTTATCATATGCCGGTTGGATAACCTATCTTATTTACCCGGCTGCCCCGCCCTGGCTTGCGTCAAATAAGGGCTATATTAACGGAGTAACAAAAATACTTGATGTTGTTTTAAAATCATTTCCGGAAAAACTAAATTTACCTTCAGTTTATTATAACTTTGACCCAAATTTGGTTGCTGCAATTCCCTCGCTTCATGCCGCTTACCCTTTGTTGGTTTTGCTTTTTGCGCTAAAGTTTTTTGGAAAAAAGGCATTGCTGTTTCTCCCTTATGTAGTTGGGGTTTGGTTAAGTATTATTTATTTAGGGGAGCATTATTTTATTGATGCGCTGCTTGGGGGGATTTATGCTATCCTCTTTTTCTACTGTGTAAACAGCAAACTTGTTTATATAGCTGGAAATTTCCCAATTTTTCATAAGGCTTCCAGGTTGGAAAATGATAAGTCTGGGTAATAACTATTGCTCCTTTTTTCAGCTCCTGATTAAGTTTTGCCTCAAGTCTGGATACGCCTTTATGGAGTAGATAAATATAGACAAAATCGGCGTTTGTATATTTTTGCGAAAACAAATTGCCATGGGAGAAATGACTGTTAGGCAATTTTAACTTTCTGGCTTTATATTTGGAATACAATACCCTAAGCCATGATTGTTCAATGCCAAAAGAAGTTGCTCCAAGTTTAGCCGCTTCCAAAACAACCCTGCCGTCCCCTGACCCCAGTTCATAAAAGACTTTTCCTTTTTTGAGTCCGGCCATTTTTAATACTTTCTTTATTAATTCCATTTTGGTTGGGACATAGGGGGCATCGGATCCGGCAAACCAGGATAGGCCAAAAAAGCAACCTATTAAAACTCCTACGGCGATAATTAATGTGATATCCATTTTAGTAAAAATACTTTAAGCGGCATCAGTTTATCAATAAAAGTAAAAGTATAGTAAAGAGGTGAGTCAAGAATTAAGTCAAAAGTCCCGACATACTCTACCAATCTTCCGCCATATCCCTGTTTAAACTTGTGAAACCCGAACCAGGAGTCTTTTGGGTCGGCATCCGGTCCAAGCGCTCCCCACATATCAAATTTTTTAAGCTTTAATCTTTTTCCTAACTTGATTGCTTCCCAGGCCACTAAATTATTTGACATGACTTCTGGATGAGCTTTGGAGGATCCCCCATAAGGGTAATAAAGGGTATCCTTAAAATTGAAAAGCATCCAGGTAGTAAGAGGGATGCTATTATAGCTTGCGATCAAAATTCTCGCCATTTTTGCTTTTCTTAGGGCCTCCCAGACTGCCAGGTGATAAGCTTTATTGTGCCCATGGTATTTTTGCCGGGATGTTGTTTCAAAATATAGTTTTAAATAATCTTCAAATGCCTGGTCATCTTCTCGCTCCTCAACTTTGACTCCTTTTTTTTCAGCCAGTCTGACATTATATCTGGTTTTTTGGTGCATGTTTTTTAAAAGTTCTTCTTCAGATTTTGTGAGATCCAAGACGAAATTATATTTTGTAAAAAGCGGTTTAGGAGATGGTTTTAAGTCGGTAGTCGGTAGTCGGTAGTCGGTAGTCTCTGCATTTGGTTCTAGTTTAATAAAAGCACAATTTTCCTGTTTGCCGATTTTTTCTAAAGCCTCAATTAAATTTTTATCGGGCATTGGCCCTTTAGGGAAATAACCGACAAATTTTTTAGTGAAAGGGATTGGGTGAAAAGTTAACTGGAAGGCAGAAACCATCTTATTACTGGTGAATAACCCATATCTTTTTAATTTGGTGCCAAAGCTTTGTCTGAACTCTCCCCATTCCCAGGATTGCATAACATGATCGACGAGCTTGTTGTATTGAACCTTTTGTTTGGCGGTAATTTCTCTTAAGTCCACCGGACAATTATACTAGAAGATTTGGATTTTAGCTTGGGTGCGAAGAGATTGGAACTTCTGCTGGAAGACTTGAGATAATTTTTGTTGTTTTAATGTATCTTCTGCTTCTTTTTGCAATGAGGCGGAATCGGTAGCTCTTAAGTTATCTTTGTTTGTTTCAATATATTGATTTACTTCTTCCGCGGAAACCGTCGCGTCTTTGGCATATAATTTTTCAATACTTAATTGAATTGTTAACTGTTTTTTAACATTCTCCCTGTTTTGGCCTTGCTGGGAAAGCAGGTTATTGAAGGCTTGTGCTCCGCCTACACTTGTTTCTATCTCAGAGATTTTATTTTCCACCTCGGAATTGGAAGGTAAGGCATTATTCTTGGCTGCTTCGTCTAAAATTATTTTTTCATTGATCATCTGGTTTAGGGTTTGGTCTTTAAACTGCTGGTTTAAACGCCCCTGAAGTTCTAAATTGGAAATGGGTTGGCCATTGACCATGGCGGAAACAAACCATCCTTTTTTAAAAATTGCCAAAAGCAAAATCCCGGCAATTAGTAAAACAAAGTAAACATTTTTTGAAGGACGGTAACTGCGGATATTCTCCGGTGAGAACTTTTCTAAAAGATTATTTAAGAAATTTGGTTGAAAAGTTTTAACAGGGGCAATTTTTAATGCTGCAGTTTTTTGAGTCTTTTTTATCTTTGGTGTAACTTTTGGTTTAGTTGTGCGGGCCATGTGGCCGATAATATCAGACTAAAAACACTTTAGCAATAGTTATTTTTACAAAAGGTAAATGTCGATAAAATGAGCATACCAGCCGGCGGTTTTGGCGTCTTCAAAGCCTAAATCAATAATGTTTCCTTTAATTGCTCCTCCGGTATCCCCTGCTACGGCAGATCCGTAACCCGGAATATAAATCTTACTTTTCAGGGGGATAATTTTGGGGTCGACTGCAATCACTCCTTTGCCTTGTCTCATGCCGGTTGCGGTCCACTTATTGCAACCCGGACAGTGGGAGTCGTAATGGGTGGCATAGACTCGCATCTTCTTCCAGTAACTGATTTGTCCATCCGGGGTTTTGCATTGGTATGACTTTTTGGGGGCAATCCTTTATTTTTTACATTTCGCCCTACCCTTAGGATTTGCTTTTATCTTGTGGTTAAAAAACAATTCTTACTTTAAACAATTTACTGCCTCGATTTTGTACTTATCATATGCCGGTTGGATAACCTATCTTATTTACCCGGCTGCCCCGCCCTGGCTT
>JAMCTD010000098.1 GCA_023380995.1 Patescibacteria group bacterium | reverse complement strand
ATCTGTAGACCAACATACTGGTCAGCCAGTATCTGAGGTTGATATTATTTCAAGAGGGTTTGTCTTTGAGGAAGCAGCCAAAGATCTTTTGGACATGGCTAAAGCAAGGGTTAAGGAAGCCCTGCAGAAACATTCTCACAAAGCATCTGATTGGCGTTTTCTTAGGAGACTTATTGAGGATTCGTTGGATAAATTTCTATACCAGGCAACGGAAAGGAGACCGTTAATTCTATCTGTAATAGTAGAAGTCTAATACCCCATAGTGTGGTATAATTAAGTTATGGCCAGAAGAAGATCTATCTATAAATTACCCAAATTTAAACTCAAGCATAAAACTATTACTGCCATTGGTTCTTTAATTGCTTTTGGTCTGACTGTTTTATCCGGAGTCTCGTTATTTACTCACGCCCAAGCTTTAATTTTTTGGAGGGATTTTTTAAAAGAGTATTTAGGGGCAACAACTTTTTCTGCGCCGATAATTTTTTTTCTGTCTGGTTTAGTATTAACAAAAGTTAAATGGAAATATGCCCAAGCCAATGTGCTTTTGGGATTTATTTTAGTGGTGTTATCTGTTTCGTCTTTAATAGCAGCAGTTAAATTTGAAAAAGGAGGTTTGATTGGGCAAACTTTATGGTCCCAACTTTCTTCTTTTGTTTCATCCCTGGGAGCGGTTGGTCTTTTATTAGTGGTATTTTTGGTAGGGTTGGTGGTGCTTTTTAATACTTCGCTTCAACAAATTTTTGGCATCTTTATTTGGATTTTCAATAATTTACAAAAAACAATTAAATCATTCTTTAACCGCCCCAGGACTTTTGAGGCAAAACATATTCCTATTAAAGTTTCAGGGGTGGATGATCGCCCTACGCATAAGCCTCAGCCAATTGTCCAAAAAGAGCCTGTTATTGCTGATGTGTTAGTGCAAAATGTGGCCGGCCAAAGTAAAATTTGGAAATATCCGCCGGTTAATTTGTTGTCTGATAAAGTAGGGACTGCTGCCCAAAGGGGTGATGTTAAAAGAAATGCCAGTATCATTGAAAAAACTTTGGATTCTTTTGGAGTCCAAGCCCGGGTGGCAGAGGTGAATGGGGGGCCGGCAGTAACCCAATATGCTCTGGAGATTTCCGCCGGTACTAAGATTTCCAAAATTGCCAATTTGCAGCATGATTTGGCTTTAGCTTTGGCCACTCCAACGGGTACTGTCAGAATTGAGGCTCCTATTCCCGGAAAATCTTTGGTGGGAATTGAAGTACCTAACCACTCTTTGGAAATAGTGGGCTTAAAGCAGGTTTTGGCCTCAGATGAGATGAGGCAGCACAAGTCAAAGTTAGCTGTGGCTTTAGGCCGTGATACGTCCTCAAGACCAATGATAGTGGATATAGATAAAATGCCCCACGTTTTAATTGCCGGAACAACAGGTTCAGGAAAATCAGTAATGATGAATGCTTTTATAGCTTCCTTGCTTTTTAGGAATTCACCCGATGCTTTAAAAATGATTTTAATTGATCCCAAAAGGGTAGAGCTTACAAGTTATAATGGTATCCCCCACCTCTTAACACCGGTTATTACTGAACCGGAAAAAATCTTGTCTTCCTTAAAATGGGCTATGGCAGAAATGGACAGACGCTATAAATTATTCCAGTCAGTGGGAGTCAGGAATATCACAGGCTATAACGATATGTCAGGTTTCCAAGCCTTGCCTTATATTGTAATTGTGATTGATGAGTTGGCAGATTTGATGATGTTTGCCCCGGTTGAGATTGAGGATGCAATTACCAGGATTGCTCAACTGGCTAGGGCTACAGGTATTCATTTGGTGGTAGCAACACAGCGGCCTTCTGTTGATGTTATTACAGGTTTGATTAAGGCCAATATCCCTTGTAGGATTGCTTTTAATGTGTCTTCCATGATTGACTCCCGGGTTATCTTAGACGGGCCAGGGGCAGAGAAATTATTAGGGCGGGGAGACATGTTGTTTTTGCCTCCTGATGCATCAAAACCAGTGCGTATTCAGGGAGTGTTTGTGCAGGATGATGAGATTAATAACTTAATTAAATTCTTGAAGCAAAGCGGGATTGCGCCTCAATACACTGCAGAAGTAACAGAAATGCCAGTAGGTAGAGCTGGGGGTGGCGGTGGAGGAGAAAAGGACGACCTATTTCAGGAAGCTGTCAGGACTATTTGTCAATATGACCGGGCTTCTGCTTCGCTTTTGCAAAGAAGGCTAAAGGTTGGTTATGCCAGAGCTGCCAGGATTTTAGATGAGCTGGAAGAAGCTGGGATTGTTGGGCCGGGAGAAGGCAGTAAGCCCCGTGATGTGCTGGTGCGTAATGCCGAAGAATACTTCGCCGCCCAACAAACAAACTCTGGAAATTAACCACCCTTTATTCGGTAGGCATCTGTTACAATTGAGCAGATGAAAGCACCTGAGTTAACTTTTAAAGATATTGATAAAATTATAGAGCTTTTAAAGAGGGGGAAAGTTGGGGTGATGCCTACAGATACTATTTATGGAATTGTGGGGTCAGCTTTAAATCCAAATACTGTTGAGGAAATTTATGCTTTAAGGAAACGTGATTCTTCTAAACCCATGATTATCCTCATTTCTTCCTTGGATGATTTATTGGATTTTGATATAGTTTTAACTTCTAAACAAAAAGATTTTTTAAATAAAATTTGGCCTAATCCGGTTAGTGTAATCTTGCCTTGCCCACACCAAAGATTTTCGTATTTGCATAGAGGCAAAAAAAGTTTAGCATTCAGGTTGCCTAAAAATACTAAACTTTTACAAATTTTAAAAAAGGTTGGGCCTTTGGTTGCTCCCAGCGCAAATTTTGCCAATGAAAAACCTGCCCAAAATTTGGAAGAAGCCAAAAAATATTTTGGAGATAAAGTAGCTATGTATATTGACGGGCAAAAATTAAAATCAAAACCCTCTACCATTATCAGGTTATATGAAGATGGTAAACAGATAGTTTTGAGGCAAGGTGGTTTTAAAACTTCCTAAGCAGATGTGGTAGGCGGAGTGTTTGTTTCCGGTAATGGGGTAGTTAACTGTTCCAGGGCCTGGTCAATTGGTGCCATAGCTTCTTTGAACCTTTTTTCTTCTGCCTCTCTTCTTTTTCTTTCCAATTGTTCATCTGCCACAGATTTAAAACTGTTAAATTGATTTTCAGATAAATGTATATAAGCTAAAATTACTTTCTCTGCACACTCATTATTAACGTTTTTTAAATTGTTAAACAAAATAATGTAAAAATCTTTGCCTGAATCCGGTTGTTTGCTGTGGCTAAGCTCTACTTCGTAATTTTTTAAATCCAAACGGTAGTGGTTTTGCAATGCGCTGGGATCAAACTTGGAAAGGTCAGTGCGTGATACAATGAGTTTATCTTGTTTGATTAATTCAATCAGTTGAGTAATATAATAATCTGCTTTTTGAGGGTCACCGCTGGGAGGCGGCAACTTCGGGGTATTATCAGTTTGAGAGGAAGGCAGAGGTTGATTGGACATTAGCTGTATATTAGAAAGTTCCAGCTTTGCTGTCAATCAGTCATTTTGGTAAAATCCGTATCACATGAGAACAGTTGGACAAGTTTTAAAAGAAGAAAGAGAAAGAAAGTTTTATACCTTAGATGAGGTGGAAAAAGCTACAAAAATCCGCAAAGAATTACTGGAAGCCCTAGAGGCTGGTCAATATACCAGACTTCCTCCTCCGACTTTTGTCCAGGGATTTATCAAAAACTATGGCAAATTTTTAGGTTTAAGCACAGAAAAGCTTTTGGCTATTTTCAGAAGAGAGTTTTCTGAAAGGGCGCACCCTCCCAGAATTTTAGATTCTTTTACTAACCCTTTGGATAAAAAGAGATTTAGGCTCACTCCGGCAAGAGTTTTGGGAAGTGTAATTTTAGGTTTGATTATCATGTTTTTTATCTATCTGTGGTTTGAATACCGCTTTTTGGTTGGAGGGCCGTTTTTAGAAGTTACTTACCCGGTTGATCAATTCAACACTAATTCACCTACGCTTGATGTTGCCGGTAGAACAGACCCTGAGGCAAAGGTAAGTATTAACGACCAGGAAATTGGTATTGATCACCAAGGCAGATTTTCTCAGGAGATCAAGCTTTCTGATAATATCAATACCATTGTTATAAGTGCTACATCAAAGACTAATCAGGTGACAAAAGTGGAAAGAACAGTATTTTTAAAGAAATGACAACTTGATATTGGTATGCTATATTAAAATCCCATGGATATACTTCAAATAGCATTAATTTTTCTGATTTTTTTACTTTCAGTTTTTCTTGCTATTGGTGGGATACAAGTTTTATTCATTTTAAGGGATTTGAAAAAAGCCTTGGACAGGTTTAATGCTATTTTACAAACAGGGGAAAATATTGCCCAAGATATAGAAAAACCTGTGGCAGCAGCCAGTAATTTAGCAACTGCGGCTGAAGCTCAAGTTGTTTCAGGTGCAGTCAAAATGATAAGTAAAATTATAAAACCTAAACAAAAAAGGTTCTATAAAAAGGTTTTGTAATTGACACTTTTGGTCGCAAAAGTGTCGGAAAACTCCTGCAAATTACAGTTGACCTAAAATCTTGTCTTTGCTCCTCGGGGACTGTGCCCCTCGGAAATTTGCTCGCTATGTTCGCTGCAGTTTCCGTTTCCCCTGAGTCGCAAATCCTGCGATTTTTTAACGGTCTTTGTGTCAATTGCAGATTTAAAAAGTGCAGAATAAAAATTAAAGTGCTACATTAAAGATGTGG
>JAMCTD010000097.1:2695-3382 GCA_023380995.1 Patescibacteria group bacterium | reverse complement strand
TGCCAAAGCAGGGGATGCAGGAAGAAGTTTAGGATAAAAATAGCAGATAAGAGGTTAAGGAAAAGTAGTGCTGCTAAGGCAGCAGGAACAAAACGGATATAAGGATTAAGGGTGCTTACAAAGCCTTGTATTTGATCTATAACAGTTTGATTAATCAACTGATTTGTCATATTGGATTGACTGGATGTAAGGTTATCTAAAATTGCTGGATCCAGGCCAAACTGCTTTAGAAGTTGAGGGTTATTTCTTTTATTGTTTTTTTGTTTTAAAAGGTCAATTTGTTCATTACTGATTGGAAGCTGAGAGTTGGAAGTGGAAATTGTTTGTGATTTAGTGAGCAAAGATTCAGAAATTTGGAAACCAGTCGACGGGACTGATTTATTAATAGACAAAAAAACAATAAAAGAAATAAGCAGGATTAAGAAAGCATATAAATTCTTAATTTGTGGGCCTAAAAGGGCATTAGCATTAAAAGTAATATAGCTTTCCATGCTGGTTTCCAAAAAGACATAAATTAAAAGCAAGCTTGCTAAAATCCCAACCATCAAGATTAAACCATAGATAGGATTAAGAAAGATCATAGGTACAACTGAGGCAATAATCCCCACAGGAATCACAATTTTCCAACTTAAGGCCAGGGAAGCAAAGAGAATAAATAGAAAAGAGGCAAACATAATAATTCTACAA
>JAMCTD010000097.1:0-2685 GCA_023380995.1 Patescibacteria group bacterium | reverse complement strand
CAGCGCAAGTTTCTAAACCCTCTTTGTGTTCATCAAACTTGCCCCCACCTGTACCTAAAAATATTTTCTCCTCATTTTCCAACTTAAGGCCAGGGAAGCAAAGAGAATAAATAGAAAAGAGGCAAATATAATAAGTGGTGCCATGATGATTGGAAACGCAAAAAAACTTAACAGCCTTGTTATAGTATCAGGGGATATAAGGAAAATATAATCAAAGGAACCAAATATAAATTTGAGTTTGTAGACAACCAGAGCAAATACTACTAAAAAAAATGGGGCAAAGATGAGTTTTTTAAAGAGAATCATGATAGAATTGTAGAATTATTATACATGAAAACTTTAGTTACACATATTAACCCGCATCTTGATGATATTGCAGCCATTTGGCTGTTTAAAAAATTTCACCCTGATTTTAAAGATGCCAAGATAGAATTTATATCTGCTTCCCGTAACCAGGCTGCTAAAGAGGAAAATGAGGAGAAAATATTTTTAGGTACAGGTGGGGGCAAGTTTGATGAACACAAAGAGGGTTTAGAAACTTGCGCTGCTTCTTTGGTTTATGAATATTTACAGCAAAAGGACTTAATACCAAAAGATGATATTACCAAGAGAGCTTTGGAAAAATTGATTGAGTGGAATAAATTAATAGATACAGGAAAAGCACCTGACAGCCAGTTTGATGAGTTTAGCATTCAAGCTATTATCAGAAGCAAAGATAATTCACCTTACACTTCTGTTAGATCAGTTGAGTTGGGGATAGATATTTTAGACAGGATGCTGGTAGTGTTGAAAAGAAGGCAGCAAAGTATCAAGGACTGGGAAAAGAGGGTGGAATTTGAGACAAAATTTGGCAAATCTTTTGCTGTAATTTCTGAAACTGTTGATAGGGAATTTTGCAGGGAGCAGGATGGGCGTTTATTTTTAATGTACCATCCAAAAAACACAGGAGTACAATTTTTTACCCCTTCTTTTGATATTGATTTAAAACCTATTTATGACAAGGTTAAAGCTTTGGATCCGGAAGCTTCCTGGTTTTTGCACCAATCCCACCATATGGTTATTTGTGGTTCTTCCTCTGCCCCGGATTCTAAGCCTACTAAATTAAGCTTTGAGCAATTAATTGAAGCAGCAAAGTCTGTATGAAAGTAGCACTGGCACATGATTATTTAAGGGAATATGGGGGAGCAGAGAGGGTTTTGGAGGCTTTGCATGAAATCTTTCCTGATGCTCCTGTTTTTACAGCCTACTATAATCCTCAAGGCTTAGGGGAAAACGGAAAAAGGTTTAAGGGTTGGGATATCAGGACTTCCTGGTTTCAAAAATTTCCTTTTGCAAATAGATTATTGTCTCCATTTAGGATCTTTGGGCCCTTGATGTTTGAAGGCTTTGATTTATCAGAATATGATCTGGTGATTTCATCTTCATCAGCCACTCATTTGGCCAAAGCAGTGATTACCAAACCAGAAACTTTACACATCAGCTATATTCATACACCTCCCAGGTTTTTATATGGTTACGTCACTTCTTTCAATTATAAAAAACATTGGTGGACCAGGATTGGGGGAGAGATCATAAACCATTTTATGAGGATGTATGATTTTGAGGTGTCACAGCGGCCTGATATTTTAGTGGCAAATTCCAAGAATATTCAAAAAAGAATTGAGAAATTTTATAGAAGAGATAGTGTGGTAATTTATCCACCAGTAGATTTGCAAGAATTCCATCTGAAAAAAACAAAAGAAGATTATTTTTTAGTATTGAGCAGATTGGTGAGAGGGAAGGGAGTGGAAGTGGTAGTGGAGGCTTGCGGTAAGTTGGGATTGCCACTTAAAGTAGCAGGCACTGGACCTGAACTTAATGAGCTACAGAAGTTAGCTGTAACCTGTAACCTAAAACCTGTAACCTTTTTGGGTTGGGTACCTGATGAAGAGCGGGTAAAGTTGCTGCAGGGTGCTAAAGCTCTGATTGTAGCATCTGAGGATGAGGATTTTGGTATTACTTCAATTGAAGCCCAAGCTGCTGGTACTCCTGTCATAGCACCCAAATCTGGAGGGTTTTTGGAAACAGTAATAGATGGGAAAACAGGTTTACTTTATGGCGGGCCTGGTATAGTTAATACAGAAAGTTTAACTTACGCTTTGCAAAAGTTTGATAATTTAAAGTTTAATCCAGAAGATTGCCGTAAAAATGCGGAAAAGTTTTCCAAAGACAGGTTTAAAAAAGAGATTTTGGAATTAATAGAAAAGAATTTAAGCATTTGACAAAAGGAGGAGGGTGAAGTAATTTAGAAAGACCTCTTTATGGTAAATGTCTCAGATTATATTGTCCGCGCCACTGAACTTACTGCTTTATCTGTTTGGAGATTAATTGAAGAAAAAGGTTTTACCCCCCAGGATTTATTAACAGAGGAAGAATCAAGGGCCAGGGAAAAATTAATTGATCAAGCAGGAGTGGATGCCATGTATGCTGCTTTGACTGATATTCCTTTTGTTTTAGAGGTGGTAGGCAGCGAGGGAAGAAAGCACATCCATCAATACGGGGAAGCCTTGCCAACTTTGATGGGTACATTTGGGTCTGGCACTCATAAGCTGGATATGGTTAATGATGTGGTGGAAGGGAGTAAGGCTGCCAAGTTAAATACTCCCGGGGCTGTTTCTGTGGTATCAGTGGTGCAATTGCTTGACT
>JAMCTD010000096.1 GCA_023380995.1 Patescibacteria group bacterium | reverse complement strand
AATCTAAAATCATCCCTGCAACCTATTAAAGAGTGGCTGGAAAAAAGTTTGGGGCAGGAAGTCAAATTACTGGAAAATTTAAGGTTTGATCCCAGAGAGGAATTGGAGGACGAAGGTTTTGCCAAAGAACTGGCCCAAATGGGAGATTTTTATATAAATGAGGCTTTTGCTTCTTACCGTCCGGCTGTTTCTACCACCATTTTGCCAAAGCTTTTACCTCATGCAGCAGGTTTACGTTTTGCCAAAGAGGTGCAGGTTTTAACTGAAGTTAGGGAAAATCCTAAAAAACCTTTTGTGGGCATTATGGGCGGGGCTAAAGTTGCTGATAAACTGCCTGCTATCAATGCCTTGGCAGCAAAGGCTGATGCGGTATTAGTGGGCGGTAAACTTATTGCTGAAATAAGGGAGCAGCATCTGGAAATGCCAAAGAACGTTATGGTGGGAATGTTAAATGAAGACGGGTTTGATATTGCTTTGCAAACCATAGAAGCCTGGCGAAGTTTAATTTCCCAGGCTGCTGAAATTGTTTGGAATGGGCCGGTTGGCAAATTTGAAGATCCCCAAAATGACGCCACTAAAAAGATTGCAGGGATGATTTTAGATTCAGGCGCTAAGGTAGTTATTGGCGGGGGAGACAGTATAGCTGCTCTAAGTCAATACGGATTGTTGGAAAAAGCACAAAGATTAGCTTTTGTTTCGGTGGGCGGTGGGGCAATGTTGAAGTTATTAGCAGATGGCACCTTGCCTACTATAGAAGTTTTACAGTGACAATACTTAAAATTCTACTTTTTTTAACTGTTTTTCTAGTTTCATTAATTGAATCAAGAGGCAGCTTTGGCTATGAGCAAGCTAAAGTATTGTTTTTTATAATAAGCATCAGTGCAATAGGATTTACCTGGTTGTTGGCAAGGCAGAAATTTAAATGGAATTTGCTAACAATTGCTTCAGTAGTATTTATCCTTGCACTGTTTCTTACATCTTTTTTAGGCATTGATTCAAAAAACAGTTTATTAGGCAGTGACCCTTATTTTCAGGGGCTGGTGTTGTATGCTTATTTATGGCTGTTTTCTTTACTTGTGGCAAGTGCCAAGGTGGAGTTTAGGCAATGGGCTTTTGTTCTGTCTTTGTCAGCAACATTGGTTGCTTTTGTGGCTGTTAGGGAATGGATTGCTGTTTATTTTTTCCACCAACCTATGCTTACTTATGCAGGGAGGGTGGTTTCCACCTTTGGCCAGCCTAATTTTTATAGTGGATTTGTTTTGTTAACTTTACCCTTTACTTACTATCTATTTAAAAATTCAAGCAAAAAAATACAGATTTTTTGGCTCATAAGCGGGATGATTTCTATCTTGGGAATATTTATCAGTTTCTCGAGGTCTGCTATGTTATTAACACTTATCTTGTTGGTTTTAGCCTTAATTAGCCAATTGAAAAGCAGGATCAAAATTGCAGTGGCGGTATTTTTAATACTTACAACATCAGCAGTTTTGGCTTTTAGGTTTTCCTTGGGGATAGTGGGTGATGAATTGGTGGAGCCTTTTGTAACTAAAAATCCTGATCTTACTCAAAAGTCTGTGGAAAAAAGGATTTATATCTGGCCTCAAACCTTCAATATTATTTTACAAAGGCCTTTGTTAGGTTTTGGTTTAGAAAATGGGGGGGAAGCCTTTGCCGGTTATTTTGAAAAGAACAAACATGCTTTCTTTGAGGAGAATTTAAAGATTTCTCCTGTCCTAATCAGCTTAAAAGAGTTAAGGATTGACCGTTCGCACAACTATGTTTTGGACCTGTTGCTGTTTTCTGGGTTATTAGGGTTGTTGGGGTGGTTAGGGTTGCTGGTGGTATTATTTAGGCAACTTGGACAAACATATCACGGCCTTAACAAAAATGTCTTATTGGTTTCTTTGGTTACTTATCTTGTTTGGATTCAGTTTCAGAATCAATCTATAGTCCATCTAGTTTATTTTTGGCTCATAGTGGGATTAGCTGAACAACGCTCGAAAGCTTGACAAGATTAGCTGGTTGTGTTTTGCTTAAACTACATGTCCAAATTAAACCAAAGAGGAGTTGTCCACCTGTTAGTCCCCCTGATTTTATTACTTGGATTAGTTGTGGGTGTGTATTTGGTGACTTCCGGTAATCCTCTAAAGCTATTTTCTAAAGCTTCATTATCCAAGCCAGTTGGTCCGGAAACCAGTTTTACCTTAGTTGGCCCTACTGGCTGTAATGCCGGACCGCTGTGTGTGCTTTATGAAAGGCAAACCATATCCCAGCAGTTTGAAGTGAAAGTATATGTCAGATCAGATGTTGAAAAGGCTAATTTATTTACTGCCAAGATAACCTTTCCTAAAGATTTGGTGGAAGTAACACAAATCAAAATGGAAAGTGGTTTTATCAAAAACTGGGTAGAAAACTATTACGATAATGCTACTGGGGAGATATCTTTGGTGGGAGGAGTACCTTCTCCTGGATTTCAAACTACAACAGGCGCAGAAAGTGCCTATATGGCTACCATTGTATTTAATGCTAAAACCACTTTACAATTACTGTCACTGATTCTTCACAAATCCTTAGTAATCTTAACAATATCAACATTCTTACTATTAAAAGAGGCTATGATATTAATGTGGAGGTCAAACCTGTATCAACCCCAACACCTGTTCCTGTAGAAGAGCCTCTGGGATCGTATATGGTAAAGCCTTACTTAGTATATCCTGCAGATAAAACAATGTACCCTGAATATGAGACTGCAGTTAAAAACTACTTGATAGAGATGCAGTCTTGGTACAAGCAGAAGGTAGGGGTAAGTTTTAATATGGCTCCTTTAAAAGTCGTTAGGAGCAGCGAGAATTATTTAACTATCAGGTGTGGACTTACTCCTTCACAAGCTTGTTTAAACGATTCCTCTAAGCTGGATGGTAATGTGGGTATGTATATGAATAAAGCTATTCATAATGGAGTAGAACAGTGGGAAGAGAAGACCGCTGCTTTAATCTTTGCTGCCGGAGCAGGAGGTTATGCAGGAAGTAACAAATATCCTAATGATACAGGTTGGGCAATTGTAGGAGATTGGGTATTAGAGCCCATTTCAGGTGTAGCAAGTTCCTGGGGTATTCCTTGTAAGTATAGTAATGGATGGCAATGTACTGGAGGGGTTCCAAAAGGTACTCCTGCTCATGAGCTTGGTCATGCTTTTGGTTTACCTCATCCAGGAGATCAGTATAAAGATCAAAGTATTATGCAATGGCATGGAGGTTATCCTTCGGTAGGATTTTTACCTTCAGAAGTGGAACAACTTAAAGCGTCTCCTTTTTTCAAAAATGAAACTGTATCACCAACACCAGCAACAGTTTTCTCCTGTGATGCAAATAAGGATGGGGTGAAAGATGCTAAAGATGGGGAGTTTGTTAAGAGTTGCTGGAATAAACCTGCCACAGGTACTTGTGCAATGGTGGATGTTAATGGAGACAAGACAATTTCTATATTAGATGTTCAAAAATTCTCTGGTAATTGTCCGGAAACTTTCTCCTCAACCTGTCAGCCAAGACCAGATTGTCTGGATGCAAGGCCTGCTTGTGCAATAGCAGAGCCTGCAGGGGGATGGTGTACTCCAACTTTGTCACCTACTCCTGCCCCGGTTCAAAAAGGTGATGGAAATAAAGATGGAAAGATTAATTTGATTGACATGTCAGTTATTCATACAGATTGGATGAAAGATCAGACTAAGGTTTCAAACTTCAGGGATGGCATTGACATGAACGGAGATGGTTTGATCAATACTTTTGATTATGCAATGCACAGGAAAGTCCTTTTAGAATTAGGGGTAATTAAGGGCCATTAAAAGAGATTTGATATATTAAATCCCTCTTGAAATTTTCCGTATCTTCAACTAATCTGTTTGCATGCTAAAAGTTGCTATAAATGGTTTTGGAAGGATAGGCAGGAATGCTTTTAAGGTAGCAATAGAAAAACATTCTCAAGACCTAGAGATTGTAGCTATTAATGATTTAACTTCCCCTGAAGTTTTAGCCCATCTTTTAAAATATGATTCTGCTTATGGTGTTTGGAACCATGAAGTTTCTTTTGACACTTCAGCTGATCTTGCTGCAAGTGTGGGAAATATTGTAGTTGATGGTAAAAAGTACCCAGTAATTGCTGAGAAAGAACCTGTTAAATTACCTTGGAAGGATTTAGGGGTAGATGTGGTAATTGAGTCCACAGGCAGGTTTGCTGATGCAGAAGGTATGAAGCAGCATTTAACTGCCGGGGCTAAAAAAGCGGTTTTATCTGCTCCAGCCAAGGGTGAAGGGGTAGAAACGCTGCTGATTGGAGTAAATGAACACAATTATAAAGGTGAACAATTGGTTAACAATGCTTCCTGTACCACAAATTGTATAGCTCCCGTGGTGTCTATAATTGATGAAAAGTTCGGAGTTTTAAAAGCTGTTATGACTACAGTTCATGCAGTTACAGCTGAGCAAAATTTGGTGGATGGTCCTCCTCCTGGAGGGAAAGCCAAAGATTTAAGAAGGGCCAGGGCTGCTTATGCCAATATTATTCCCACTACTACAGGCGCAGCAGTGGCTACCACAGAAGCAATACCTAATCTTAAGGGTCTTTTTGATGGCAGGGCTTTACGGGTGCCAATTATTACTGGTTCAATTTCTGATATTACTTTTGTTTTAAAGAAAAAAACTACTGTGGAGGAAATCAATCAAGCTATCAAAGAAGCTTGTGATAATAGCATGAAGGGGATTGTGGCTTGGTCTGAAGAACCTTTAGTTTCAACTGATATTGTCGGCAGGACAGAATCAGCAATTGTTGACCTGCCTTTGACTCAAGTAGTGGATGGAGATTTGGTAAAAATCTTTGCCTGGTATGACAATGAGTGGGGATATTCTAATAGATTGATAGAACAGGTGATTAATGTGGGGAAATCCTAAATCTGCCAGTCTTAACTTTCAATAAATTATTAACTAACTCTTACCTTCACCTTTATCTTTTCTTATTTTTTTAGATTATCATGAGCTTTTATAGGAGGATAGCATATGATGCAGAATCCTGAATTTGGACAAGTTCCTCAAACTTTAACTTCCAGGATAGAAAAAAGAAGGGAATATTATCAGGTGCAGGGCCAAAAAACAGGTGAGGCTTATTTAGAGGGCTGGCGGGAGTTAATTGATGCTAAAGATTTATTGGCCAAGGAGTTAGGTTGGGAAAGATATGACCCTACTAAAAAGGTAACAGATTCAAAGGTGATGGGTCTAATCAGGGAGCAAAAAAAGGCTCTTAGAACAGGGGATGACTGGGTTGCATCAGATGAGGTAAAAGAAGCCTTGGGGGTTTTTACAGAGAAAAGAGCAGTTTACAGGCGGACTAAGAATAAGCTATTAAGGCATAACGCAGAATTAGACAGATGGTCAGTTTTTTCTGATTATTTGAGAAAAGGCCAGTGGGATGATTCGTCAATTGATCCTTGGTTGCAAAAAGAATTCCGGAAAAAAAGGCCTGATGCTTTAAGCCTTGATGTAGTGAGGTTTGTGGCAGGCCGCCGTCAAGATATAGGAAACGTTGAAGAGGCGCCTGAAAGACAAACAAGAGGCTTTTTGGATCGTCTTAAGAATCCTTTTAGAGAATTGAGGAAAGCTCCTGCTGTTTTGGCAGGTGCAGCTGATATATTAAAAACAAGAGATGGGCGTTGGGATAGAGCTCAAATATTATATGCTGGAGTATCTTTGACCTCACTGACCTTAGCTATGCTTATCTTTACAGGTAAAATTCAGCCTCCTGGGTTCTTCCTTTTCCAAACTGCACCTTCACCTCGAGTTGCTCAAGTTGTCTCAGAAGCTCCTACTCCTCAAAGTACCCCAGGCTCACGCCAACAATTTATCCCTGAAAATTGCCCTTATTATGCAGAGATTGCTGCTAAACCTGACTGGGATCCTAAGATAGTCTGTAAAGCTGCTGAGATTGCCTCGGGTAATAATCCTGCTTTAATGGTAAGGAGGCCTGATGGTTCATTTGGAATGGGAATTTTCCAATACGACAGTAAAGTTTTCCAACGAGATAACCCTGAATTGGATCCGTTGCATGTACAAGAAGTAATTGCGCGCAATCCTGCTTTAGATATAGCTTTGGCATATGATCAATATAGAAAGTACGGATATGCCTCTTTTCCTCCCTGTCTTGATGGCGGGATAAATTGTTGGCGTGAGCAAACTGCCCAAAGTTTTCCATTGGTACCAGAAACTCCTGATAAATACCGCGTT
>JAMCTD010000095.1 GCA_023380995.1 Patescibacteria group bacterium | reverse complement strand
GTTTCCAAGCCTTCCCTTAGAATATATAAAGGCGTGAAGGATTTGCCCAGGGTATTGGATGGTTTAGGAATGGCAATTATTTCAACTCCTAAAGGATTAATGACTGACAAAGAAGCGCGCAAAATCAAAATAGGAGGGGAAGTGTTAGCACTTATCTGGTAAAGCTTATGTCTAGAATAGGAAATTCACCAATTTTAATACCTGCAGGAGTTACAGTTTCCAGAAACGGACAGGAAATTAATGTGGCAGGTCCAAAAGGTAGTTTAAAAATGGATGTTCACTTGTTAATTGATGTGGTAATTGAAGGAAGTCAGGTTAATGTTAAAAGAAAAAATGACCAAAAAGAAGCCAGGGCATTACATGGTTTAACAAGAAACTTAATTGCAAACATGATTACAGGGGTTACTGATTTGTGGAGTAAGAATCTGGAATTAGTTGGTGTAGGATTTAGGGCGCAAATGAATGATAATAAGTTGGTGCTTAATGTTGGTTACTCTCATCCGGTAGAGATTGTTGCTCCGGAGGGAATACTTTTTGAAGTGAGGGATAATACAAAAATTAAAGTTTCAGGAATAGATAAGCAATTAGTTGGACAAACAGCAGCTAATATAAAAAATGTCAGGATTCCGGATGCATATAAGGGTAAAGGTATTAGGTATGAAGGTGAGTATATAAGAAAGAAAGTCGGTAAGAGTGCCAAAGTTGGAGCAGCTGGTGCAGGAGGTAAATAAATATAAAGTATTATGTATAAAGTATTAAGGGTAAGAAAACATCAAAAAATTAGAAGAAGAATAATTGGAACTAAAGATAGGCCCAGGCTTGCAGTATTTAGGTCAAACCAGCATATTTTTGCTCAACTTATAGATGACAAGGCAGGTAAGACTTTGGCAGAGCAGTCAGATCTTAAAATGGATAAAATGCAGAGGGTTAAAAGTGCTTATGAGGTAGGAAAAATGCTGGCAGCAAAATCATTGAAATTAAAAATTAAAAAGGTAGTATTTGATAGGGGAGGGTTTACATACCAAGGTAGGGTAGCAGAATTAGGTAAAGGAGCAAGGGAAGGAGGATTGGAGTTTTAATAAATTCCAAATTACAAATGGCAAATTTTAAAAATCAAGAAAATCCGGAATTGCAAGAATTTTTTGAAAGGGTAGTGCAGGTAAACAGGGTATCAAAAAAGACTAAAGGTGGAGATAAAAGGTCCTTGTCTGTTTTGGTGGTAGTGGGGGATAAAAAAGGTAAGGTGGGGGTAGGTTTGGGCAAAGCAGCTGAAGTTCAATCAGCAGTGCGCAAGGCTACTAGTTATGCTAAAAGACATTTAATAAGCGTTTCGTTAAAAGGCAGGACTATCCCCCATCCAATTTTAGTAAAAAATGGTGCCGCCAAAGTATTACTTAAACCAGCTCCTGAGGGTACAGGAGTAATTGCCGGTGGAGCTGTAAGGGTAGTAGTCGAGGCAGCCGGTATTCATGATATTGTTTCTAAAATATTAGGTACTAAAAATAAAGCTTCTAATGTTTATACTACACTTGAAGCCTTGGGGAAACTTAAAAAGGTAGATGGGATCAAGCAATCAAGTGGAAAAGAAGAAAAAATTAAAGTCAAAAAGGAAAAATAGATGAAACTGCATGAATTATTAAAAGTTAAAACTAAATCCAAAAGACGGCTTGGCCGGGGTATTGGTTCTGGCAAAGGAAAAACTGCAGGAAGAGGTACTAAGGGTCAAAAAGCAAGGGGTAAAATTCCTGTTACATTTACAGGTAGTCTTTCTCTTTATAAAAAATTGCCACTTAAGAGAGGAAAAGGTAATCTTAAGGCAGCCAAGGGAGCAAAGCTTGTGAATCTTTCAAAGCTAAGTGTTTTTAAAGTTGGTACAGTGATAGATACGGCTAAATTAGTTGAGGCAAAAATTATCTCAGAAAAAGATGTAAGGCATGGTGTTAAAATCTTGGGAAATGGAGAGATTAATAGTGCTTTAACAATTATGCTGCCTATATCAGATGCTGCCCGCAAGAAAGTTGAAAAAGCGGGTGGAAAGGTAGGAAATGTCTAATCTCCTATCCCCTATAATCAATGCTTTTAAAATACCAGAACTCAGAAGAAAAATTGTTATAACCATCCTCCTAGTCATTATTTTTAGAATTGTTGCCCATATTCCTGTTTCCGGAGTAGATTTAGCAGGTTTACAAAAACTTTTTGCCTCAAACCAATTTTTGGGACTTTTGGATATTTTCTCAGGAGGAACGCTGGCTAATTTTTCCATTATTTCTTTGGGATTAAATCCTTATATTAACGCTTCGATAATTTTCCAACTTTTGACAATGATTAGTCCAAAACTGGAAGCTTTATCTAAAGAGGGTGAAATGGGCAGACAGATGATCAATCAGTATACAAGGTATTTGGCAGTGCCTCTTGCTGTTTTACAGGCAATTGGTATGTTTGTATTGCTTAAAAACCAAGGGATAATCACCCAAATAAATCCTATTCAAATTTTGTCAATTATTATTGGTATGACTGCCGGGACAGTTTTCTTGATGTGGATTGGAGAATTAATTACAGAATATGGTATTGGGAATGGAATTTCGCTTCTGATTTTTGCAGGCATTGTATCCAGGGTCCCTGTTGTTTTAACTCAAACTGCTTCGATTGTAGATCAGTCACAAATTATTAACATCCTGATTTTTGCAGCACTGTCAATTCTGGTAGTTGCAGCTGTGGTTTTTATAAATGAAGGAAGAAGACAAATTACTGTCCAATATGCCAGAAGGTTTACAGGGGGTAAAGAAGGCGGGACGGGTGCGCAGACTTACCTGCCTTTGAGGGTTAACCAAGCCGGAGTTATTCCGATTATTTTTGCTGTTTCTTTAGTATTGGTCCCCTCTTTTGCCGGATCATACCTTGCTAATTTAAACCAACCGCAACTCTCTGCCATAGGCAGAATATTAGCTGCAAACTTTAATCCAGGAAGCATAGTTTATGACCTTGTTTATTTTCTGTTGGTCGTAGGTTTTACTTTTTTCTATACCGCTGTAATTTTTAATCCTACAAAAGTAGCTGATGAGATAAAAAAATATGGAGGGTTTATTCCAGGCATCAGGCCAGGTACCCAAACTGCTAAGTTTTTAAATTATATTATGGTAAGGATTACTTTGGCAGGAGCGTTGTTTTTAGGAGCAATTGCGGTATTGCCTTCGGTGGCTTCTTCGGTAACAGGTATTAAGACTTTAATTTTGGGTGGGACCGGGCTTTTGATTGTGGTATCAGTAATCTTAGATACAGCCAAACAGTTTGAAAGCAAATTAATTGAGAGAAGTTATGAGATATTTGCCAGGAGGTAATATTCTCTAATATTCAGTTCGATTTTAGAAGGGGTTTGGATTATTTACAACTAGTTGTATAATAAATTTATGTCTGAAGGAGAACAAAAAGAAAATACTGTAATAACTGCAGAGCAAAATAAACTAAAGACAGCACTTTTGTCTTTAACAGAGGATAAATCAGTTGGTTCCCCTGAAAGAATAGCTCTTGCAGATATATATGCTCACTATCTTAGCCAACAAGAGGTGAGACTATGTATGGAGGAAGTTGAACTTATAGGAAATGAGCCTTTGCAGATAGGAAGGTATACAGCTGCTGTAGTATCCTTTAATCAACTTAAAAGAGATATTAGGCATAGAGCAGCAGCAATCTCAGGGTATGCAGTAGCATATAATCAAATTAATGATACTATCTCGAGATCATGGCTTACAATTCACGACCAGGGTGAAGGTCCTTCACATGCAACATATGTTGTGAGTGAGTGCTTAGAAGATACATCAAAGGCGCTTGGACAATACGTTGCAACTTAATACTTAAGAAAGGCTCTTGTTAACGATTTTGCCATAAACCCTTAAAGCTCTTATTTTTGTTTCCTGCTAAAGTTATTTTAGAGGTATTGCTCCAGATCGATTTTATTCAATGTTTGATAGTATTTTTCAACCCCCAATTTTTTGACCCAGGATTTTAGATATTTTTTATCTAGTTTTTTATTTTGGATTTGATAAACAAAAGCAGCATCAATGATGTGTTTTTCAATTTCGCCCATTTTGTACCAAACTAGCTTTTGTAAAATGGTATCTTCAGCAGTGGTTATTTCCATAAATTGATCCAGAATTTTAACTCTTTTTCTTCTTTTAAATCTTAATTGATCAAAATCTTTATTAGTTAAAATCCAAAAATCCAGTTTTAGCATTGTTGGTAGATGGATTATGTTAAACATACTTTTGTGTTTAATAGCCTCTTTAATACTGTCTGGTTGAACTATAAATTCCTCAGGTAGAGTTATTAACGTTTCGATAAGGAACTTTACTTTATCGGCAGATACTTCTACTACAAAATCGATGTCGTGTGAAGCGCGCGGGCGACCATAAAAGATAATGCTCCATGCTCCTGTTAGCATATAAGAGATCTGATGTTTTTCTAAAAAGGCAGCGATTGTTTTAAGGAGTCCTACCTGACCCATTTCCATGACTATGCTCCAGTTGTGCGTTTGCCGTCTTGCCTGACTCGTCTTACCATCTCAGATAAACTCATCCCTAAACGAATTTTTTGATCACCAGACATTTTGGAATATTTTTTTAAGATAAAAGAAGTTAGCTTTCTCATGCTTCCTATATTAGCATAATTGCTGCTATAATGGCTTAATGAAAATTTTATTAATAGGTCCCCAAGGTTCTGGTAAATCAACTCAAGCTAAATTATTGGGAGAATATTTAAAAGTTCCGGTTATTTCTACTGGAGATATATTCAGAAAACTCATACAGGAAGATACTGATTTGGGTCGAACCTTAAAAAATATCTTAAGTGAGGGGAAACTAGTAGATGATCAAACTACCAGCAAAATTGTCCAACAAAAATTAAGTGAGCCTAGTTACCAGAATGGTTTTGTCATGGATGGATACCCCCGGAACATCGAGCAGGTAAATATCTTTGATCCTAAGTTTGAGA
>JAMCTD010000094.1 GCA_023380995.1 Patescibacteria group bacterium | reverse complement strand
GCACATCAGTTTACCAAGAGGATTCACCAACAATTGATACAGAGGTTTTTAAATTAGGAATTCCAATTTTAGGAATTTGTTATGGCGAGCAACTGATGTGCCAACTATTAGGTGGAGAAGTAAAGGCAGGGTTTAAGAAAGAATACGGACCAGCGATATTAAGTTCAAAGTTCAAAGTTCCCCGGCCTCGCTCCGCGAAGCGGGGCGGGCAAAGTTCAAAATTATTGGAAGGGGTACCTGATGGGATAACAGTTTGGATGTCGCATGGAGATGAGGTAAAAAAAATTCCCCAAGGTTTTGAAACTATTGCTACAACAAAAACTATTCCGCATGCTGTTATTGAAAATAAAGATAAAAAAATTTATGGTATTCAATTTCATCCAGAAGTAGTCCATACAGAGTTTGGGACAGAAGTTTTGGAAAATTTCATGAAGATTTGTAAACTTACTCCTAAAAAATCAGAGATAAATGAAGAATTTGTTAACAATATTATTGCAGATATTAAGGATTCAGTAGGGAGGGAGAAAGCACTTTGCGCATTATCAGGAGGGGTGGATTCTTCTGTAGCAGCACTGTTAGTACATAAAGCAATTGGCAGTAATTTAACATCTATTTATATTGATTCCGGGTTGATGAGGGAAGGGGAAACAGATGCTTTGCGGGAAGTTTTTCAAAAGCATTACAAGATGAATGTTAATATTGTAAATGCAAAGAAAGAATTTTTAAATGCATTAAAAGGAGCAACAGATCCTGAAGAGAAAAGGAAAATCATCGGCAGAATTTTTATAGAAGTTTTTAACAACGAGGCCAAAAAGACAGGAGCAAAATTTTTAGTACAAGGAACTATTTATCCTGATGTTATAGAGTCAGCTGGCAGTAAACATGCTAAAGTTATCAAGTCACATCATAATGTTGGTGGACTCCCGGAAAATATGGATTTAAGTTTAATAGAACCTTTAAGAAATTTTTATAAAGATGAAGTGAGGAAAATTGGAAAAATTTTAGGATTACCTGATCAAATAATAAACAGGCAACCTTTTCCAGGTCCAGGGTTGGCAGTAAGAATTATTGGTGAAGTAACAGATGAAAAGCTGGAAATCTTGAGAAAGTCAGATAAAATTATTCAGGAAGAAATTGAAAAAACCAACCTGGCAGAAAAACTTTGGCAAATATTTGCAGTTTTTACAGGGATCAAAACAACAGGAGTAAGAGGTGACGCGCGGGCATATGGGGAAACCATTGCTATTAGGGCTATTGAAGCACAAGATGCCATGTCTGCCAATTTTGCCAAACTGCCATATGAACTTTTAGAAAAAATTTCCACTAGAATTGTTAATGAAGTGTCTGAAGTGAATCGTGTCGTCTACGATATCACCAATAAACCCCCAGCTACCATGGAATGGGAATAGATTTATAACTTAATATATTCTTCTCTTTTGGGACCAGTGGAAATAAGTTTGATTGGAACTCCTAAGAATTCTTCTATAAATTTTAAATATTCCTGACAGGTTTTTGGTAAATCTTCAAACTTTTTAACCTGCATAATATCTTCTGCCCAGCCAGGGAATTCTTTATAAATGGGAGTTAATCTTGAAAGTTCATTATAACCACAACTTGAATAGGGAACTTTTTTACCGTCTAATTCATACCCCACACAAGCTTTAATTGTTTTGAGTCCTGACAGGATATCAATTTTTGTAATTACAATTTCTGTAACCCCGGAAACTGTACAGGCAAATTTTACTGCCTCCAAATCTAACCAGCCAACCCTCCTTGGTCTTCCTGTAGTAGTTCCAAATTCCTTGCCTTTTTCTCTTAGGTCATCACCCAATTTATCTGTTAGTTCTGTGGGAAATGGCCCGCCCCCCACTCTTGAAGTATAAGCTTTGACCACTCCGGAAATTGTACCGATTTTTTGTACTGGTATACCCGCACCGGTATTTATGGCACCCGGGATGGTGTTTGAACCGGTTGAAAAAGGATAAGGAGAGAAATCAATATCTAACATTACTGCCTGTGCTCCTTCCATTAAGACCGTTTTGTTTTCCAAGAGAGCTTTTTGGAGGAGTTGATAAGTATCAGTAATAAAAGGAAGAACTTTTTCCCTTAATTCTTTTAGTTTGGTCAATTCTTTTTCAATATCTATTGGAGTAACATCAAAAGTTTGCAAGATTTTATTTTTAATCTCTGATTGGAATTTAAATTTTTCAACAAATAAGTCCCAATTCCTTAATTCATAGATTCTTATTCCGTTGTAGCTTACTTTATCTGCATAAGTAGGGCCAATTCCTCTGGCAGTTGTACCCAATTTTTTTTCTCCCCGGGCATTTTCAAAAGCAATGTCTAAAGCTTTATGGTAAGGCAAAATTAGATGACATCTTTCAGAAATAAACAATCTTTCATCTAATTTAATGCCATCTTTTTGAAACATATCTATTTCAGATGCTAAAACTTCTAAATCAACAACTACCCCATTGGCAATGACACAATTAGTATCAGGGTGTAAAACTCCAGAAGGGATTAGATGCAGCGGATATTTTTTGCCATTTGCGATAATGGTATGTCCGGCGTTATTTCCACCATGAAAACGGACTACAAAATTTGTATGTTCTGCCAGAAGATCAACAATTTTGCCTTTGCCTTCATCACCCCATTGTGTTCCAATTATTACAGACGCATTACCCATGGATGAACAGATGATAGCAGATTTCTTTGACAAATAGTAGTATTTTTAATATAATGAATTATGGGAATTAGAGATTACACAATTGTAACTTTGGGTTCTCACTCCGCCCTGCAAATTTTAAAAGGGGCAAAAGATGAAGGGTTTAAAACTGCAGTAGTAGCTACACAGGATAGAATTCCTCTTTATCAATCATACTCAAATTTTATAGATGAGATTTTGGAAATAAAGTCCTGGAAAGATTTCCCCAGACTCGAAAAAGAATTGAAGCAAAAAAATTGCATAATTATTCCTCACGGATCCTTTGTGGCATATCTGGGAATGGATGAAAACAAAGAGATGACGGTTCCGTATTTCGGTAATAAGTTAGTTTTGGATTGGGAAGAAAACCGCAAAATGCAAAGAACATGGATGGAAGAGGCTGGGGTCAAAGTTCCTCACCGTTTTAAAAGAGGAGATAAAATTGACCGCCCAGTTATTGTTAAATCCTATGGAGCTTCAGGTGGAAAAGGTTACTTTACTGCCAGAAACCAAAAAGAATTTGATGAGAAATTAAAAAATTATAATGAGGAGAGATTTATTGTTCAAGAATATGTCATTGGAGTGCCACTTTATTTTTCTTTTTTCTATTCTCCTTTAACAAAAAAAGTTGAGATAATGAGTATTGATAAACGATACGAAACAAATGTTGATTCATTAGGTAGAATTCCGGCAAAGAGCCAAAAAGGATTAAATATTGAACCTTCATTTGAAGTGGTAGCAAATATACCCCTGGCTGTCAGAGAATCAATGCTTGCGGAAGCGGTTTCGATGGCAGAGCGTGTTATAAAAACTTCCCAAAAACTTATTCCGACAAAAGGTCTTTTTGGGCCATTTTGTTTGGAGACAATAATCACCTCTAGTGAAGAAATTTATGTAATTGAAATATCTGCAAGAATTGTTGCCGGAACCAATTGTTTTATCAATGGTTCCCCCTATACTTATTTACTTTATGATGAACCAATGAGTACAGGAAGGCGGATTGCCAGAGAGATAAAAAATGCAATAAAAATAAATAAGCTAAAGGAGGTTTTAGATGGCTAAACAATATACCATCGCTGTATTAGGGTCCCACTCTGCCTTGGATGTTTGCCGTGGTGCAAAGGATTTAGGATTTAAGACTTTAGTTATTTGTAAAAAGGGCAGGGAGAAAACTTACCAAGATTATTATGCTTCAAAAGGTGAATTGGGGTGTGTTGATGAAGTGATTGTGTTGGATGAATTTAAAAAAATCCTAAATGAAAAGATTCAAGAAGAACTTCTTAAAAGAAATTGTATTTTCGTACCCCACAGGTCTTTTGAAGTTTATATTAACGATTACAATGCCATTGAAAATAAGTTTAAGGTACCAATGTTTGGAAATAAGTTTTTACTAAAGACGGAAGAGCGTGGCGTAAAACCCAATCAATATGATTTACTAGATGAAGCAAAAATCCGCTATCCTAAACAATTCAAAGATCCAAAAAGTATTGATAGGCTTTGTATTGTGAAGGTTTTAGAAAAGGAAAGAGGATTTGAGAGGGCATTTTTCTTTGCTGAATCTTTTGAGGAGTATAAAGTTGGTATGGCTCATGGGTTGGGTTTAGGAAAGTTTACAGAAGAACAAATAAAAGCAGCAGTGATTGAAGAATTTATTGTAGGAGTGCAAGTTAATTTTAATTTCTTTTATTCTCCCATAAACAATAGAGTGGAACTAATTGGTACAGATACCAGAAGGCAAACCAATATAGAAGGTCTAACTAAATTGCCGTCTATTTATGAAGAAGAATTAATTAAAAAAATTGGAATAAAATATGAAGAAGCGGGCCATATTGCTGTAACAGTTTTGGAATCTTTACTGGAAGATGCATTTGCGATAGGTGAAAGATTTATAGAAGCTTCCAAAAAATTGATGTCACCTGGAATAATTGGCCCATTTGGTTTACAGACAATGATAACTGCAGGTCCTCCTAAAAAAGAAATTATTGTTTTTGATGTTTCACCAAGAATGCCAGGCAGTCCTGGAATTTTTGCCACACCATACAGCGGATATTTATATGGACAAAATATTTCTATGGGCAAAAGAGTGGCCATGGAAATTAAAGAAGCTTTGGAGAAAGAAGAATTAGGAAAAATATTAACATGAAATATGCACTACTGTCTGTTTATGATAAAACAGGAATTGTTGATTTGGCTAAAGTTTTGCAGAAGTTAGGGTATCAAATTATTTCTACTGGTGGGACTTTTAAAGTTTTGGAAGAAGGTGGAATAAAAGTTATACCGATTGAAGAAATTACTGGCAACCCCAGGGATTCATTTGACGGAAGAATGAAAACCATCAGTTTTCAAATTGAGTCAGGCATTTTATTTGACAGACAAAATCCAAAACATGTTACAGAAGCAGAAAAGTTAAATGTTCCGCAAATCGATATAGTGGTTTGTAACCTTTACCCATTTGAAACTAAACCTGGGATTGAAACAATTGATGTTGGTGGTCCAACTATGATTAGGGCTGCTGCTAAAAATTATGACAATGTAGTAGTAGTGGTAGATCCAAAAGATTATGAAAAAGTTGGAAAGATGCTGGAAGATGAAAAAATTACAGATGGATTAAGAAAAGAATTGGCAGCAAAAGCTTTTTATCATCTCTCTTTTTACGATTCTCAAATTGGTAATTTTTTCTCCAAAGAAAAGTTTCCTGGTGAATTAACAATACCTCTTAGAAAAACAAATATCTTGCGTTATGGAGAAAATCCGCACCAACAAGGAGCTTTGTATTTAATGCCAAAAACGAACTCTCCTTTAGGGAAATTAAAACACCTTTGGGGTAGGGAATTATCCGGCACAAATATTGGAGATATATATACCGGTCTGGAAACTGTCAGGCAATTTGTTAAACCGGCAGCAGCGGTAATGAAACATTTAAGCCCTTGCGGGATAGCAACTGGCAAAACAGCTGGTGAATCTTTGGATAGGGCAGTAAAAGCAGATCCGGTTTCTGCATTTGGCGGGGTAGTAGTTTTAAATAGGCCAATGGATCTTGAGGCAGCTAAAATTATTGCCACTTTTAAAATGGAAAGAGAGGGTAACACTGATATTGTGGCAGTGCCGGAAATTTCTGCTGATGCTTTGGAGCTTTTGAAAAAAGTTAGAAAAACCATGGGAGTTTATACTTTTGAGGAAATTCCTATGGTAAGAAGCGAAAACTGGGATTTGAAATATTTTGCTGGGGCAGTTTTGTTACAAGACTTTGACGATAATGTAGAAGAAAGTTTTAAGGATTGGAAAGTAGTTACCAAAAATGCTCCAACAGAAAAACAACTGGAGCTGATGCATTTTGGTTTTAAGGCAGTAAAATCTGTTAAATCAAATTCTGTGTTAGTAGTTGATAAAGATGTCCCAATGACCCGGGGGATTGGTTCAGGACAAACATCAAGGATTGGGGCGACTAAGATTGCTTTGGAACAAGCAGGAGATTTAGCAAAAGAAGGTATTCTTATAAGCGACAGCTTTTTCCCGTTTGATGACAGCGTTAAGATGGCAGCCAAATTTGGTATTGCAGCAATTGTCCAGCAGGGTGGGTCAATAAATGATAATCTATCTGTAGAGGCTGCTGATGAAGCAGGTATTCCAATGGTATTTACTGGAAGGAGGGCTTTTAGGCACTAATGAAAATTCAAAGTTATGAAAGCTATCAGTCGCCTTTTAGTTGGCGGTATGGAAGTGAGAAAATGCGCCAAATTTTTTCTGAGGAAAACAAATATAGATTATGGAGAAAAGTTTGGGTGGCGCTGGCCCGTGCAGAACACAAAGAAGGTTTGGTATCAAAAGAAGAACTGGAAGATTTAGAAAAACACCAGGACAATATTGATATAGAAAGAATTTGGGAGATTGAAAAAGATACTAAGCATGATGTGGTGGCAGCAATTAAAGAGTTTGCTGAAAAAGCAAAAGTTGGCGGCGGCAAAATTCATCTTGGTGCTACAAGTATGGATATTTCAGATAATGCTGAAACTGTCAGGATGACACAGGGCTTAGAGTTGGTGGAAAAAGAATTTAAAAAACTGCTGAAAAGTTTTGGAGAAAAGATAGAAAAATATGCTGATTTCCCTTGCATGGGTTATACCCATTTGCAACCTGCAGAACCCACCACCTTAGGTTACAGGTTTGCCTTTTATGCACAAGATCTTTTAATGGATTTAGAACTTTTACAATTTGTGAAAAAGAATTTGAAAAGTAAAGGGATTAAAGGGGCAGTGGGAACCTCTGCCAGTTATGTGAAGCTTTCAGGCGAGACAAAAGCCAGGGATATGGAAAATGGAATAATGGAAGAGTTAGAAATGGAGGCATTTGAAATTGCCAATCAGACTGCTCCGAGAAAAATAGAATTTTGGTTGGGAAGTTTGCTTTCCTCGATCGCCCAG
>JAMCTD010000093.1 GCA_023380995.1 Patescibacteria group bacterium | reverse complement strand
GCCTATGCCCATAGTGAATACCTTGGAGGAATAGATGAGATTCTAAAAGAAAAAGGGAAACTGGTGATGAGTTTAGGTAAGGATGGGGTGGCGATATTAAATTATGATGATCCTAATTGCAGAAAATTGGCAGAAGAATGTAGCGGAACGGTCGTTTATTATGGCATGGATCCTAAAAATTGTACTGTTTGGGCAGGCAATCCCAAAATAGAAAATTTTGCGACAACCTTTGAACTAAATTTTGGTGTGGAAAGAGTTAAAGTTAATTTTCAGCTTCTAGGATTACATCAAGTTTATTCGGCGCTTGCCGGCGCACTTTTAGGGGTAGTGAACGGTATTCCATTAACAAGAATAAAATTGGCGCTAGAGCAGATAAAGTCATCAGAGCATCGCTTGCAAGCGGTTCAGGGACCAAATGGTTCAATTTTGTTGGATGATACTTATAATTCTTCACCGACCGCACTGGAGGCTGCGATTGATACTTTGCTTGCTATACCGGCAAGACGGAGGATAGTTGTGTTGGGTGAAATGAGAGAATTGGGTTCTTATTCGGAGAAATTACACAGGTTAGTTGCACAAAAAATATACAAAGAAAAATTGGATTTTGTATTTTTAGGCCAGGGAGATACGGAATTTATAGCAGATGAGCTAAGGAGTTTAGGTTACTGGGAAGATAGGCTGGAATCGAACTTAAGGAGTTCCGATCTCGTTTCAAGGCTGCTCCGAATGCTGGGTAAAGGTGATGTCTGTTTGATTAAGGGATCCAGAGCAGTAAGATTAGATGAGGTTGTGAAGAGAGTTGCAAAGAAAGCATGAATCAATTACTCGGATTAGTTTTATTAGCATTTGTAGTGACATCTATTTTTATGGTGCCATTTATTGATTTGCTTTTTTATTTAAAGAGACGTTTTGAGCGGATTCAAGGCAAAGAAATAAAAAAATCTGAGACCCCAATACACGACCAATTAATGAAGGGAGATATTGGTACACCCTCTGGTGGTGGAATACTTTTAATTTTTATTTTAGTAATTTTAAGCGTTGCATATACATTTTTTAGTTCATCTGTTGACAGAGCTGCTTTAAAAATTCTGATTTTTACCCTTATTTCTTTTGGATCTTTAGGCTTAGCTGATGATATTAAGTTTATTATTACCAGAAGAAAAGGTAAATTGTTAGGGCTTAGTAGAAAAAAGATGTTATCTATTCAAGTAACTTTGGCCCTTATCATTTCGGCAATGCTTTATTATATGACAGGGTTAAATAATTTTTATATTTCAGGTTTAGGTAATTTTATTATTCATATTTGGTATATTCCACTCGCAGCTTTTGTGATTATTGCATTCGCGAATGCCTATAACATTTCAGATGGCTTGGACGGTTTATCTGCTGGACTTCTGCTTATTTGTTTATTTGCTTTTCTAGCGCTTAATGTTCAAAATCTGGATTTAACTCTGGCATCTTTTATAGGAATTTGGATTGGTTTGCTTTTTGCCTTTCTTTATTTTAATGTTTGGCCTGCCAGAATCTTTCTGGGAGACGCGGGTGCCTTTGCTTTTGGTGCAACACTAGCGGTTGTCGGGCTTTTGACCGGTAAGATTTTAGCTTTGGCAATAATTGGGGGCATGTTTATAATTATTGTTTCTTCCTCGCTAATTCAAATTGTTTCCAAGAAGATTCTAAAAAGAAAAATTTTTCCGGTTTCTCCTGTTCATATGTATTTTAAATATGTTGGTTGGGAGGAATCGAAGATAGTTAGCAGGTTTTGGTTGGCGGGCGGAATATTTGCAATTTTAGGTTTATGGATAGCTTCACTCTCAAGATGAGATCACAACAAAAACGCATAGATTTGCCTCTTCTTATAACAACCGGGATATTGGTGCTTTTTGGATTATTGATGGTTTATGATGCTTCGGTAATTAAGGGCTTAAATGATTTCAAGGATAGCCTTTATTATATAAGACAACAGCTTATTTGGATGGCAATTGGTGTATTTTCATTGATTTTTTTTGCTGGGTTTGATTATAGAAAATTTAAACTTCTTGCAGTACCATTGCTTATCTTTTCGCTGCTGCTTTTGATTGCGGTTTTTATTCCGGGATTAGGAGTTTCAGGCGGAGGAGCACACCGATGGCTGCGACTTGGAAATGCCACAATTCAACCAGCCGAAATTATTAAATTAACGGGAGTGATTTATTTGGCAGTGCTTTTTGAAAAAAAAATTAAAGTAGTTCCCTTCTTAATTTTAGTTGTGGTGGTTACTTTGATTACTGCAGTTTTTCAAAAGGATTTGGGTTCTTCGGCCGTCTTTATTTTTACGGCATTTGCTATTTATTTTACAGCAGGAGGATCGATTTGGCATTTTATTTTAACTATCCCGGTTGGGGTAGTGGCTGCCGCGGCTGTTGTGAGCTCATCTGGTTATAGGAGCAAGAGAATATTGGCATTCTTAGATCCATTTTCTGACCCACAAGGCTATACTTATCATATTCTTCAAGTTTTAATAGCGCTTGGATCCGGGGGACTTCTTGGTTTAGGTTTGGGACGTTCAAGGCAAAAGTTCGAATATATTCCCGAGGTTCATACGGATTCAATCTTTGCTATTATTGGAGAGGAATTGGGATTTATGGGTGGAATTTTTGTGATAGCATTATTTACGCTCATTTTAATAAGAGGTTTTAGGATTGCGCAGAATGCGGAGGATAATTTTGGCAAAATTTTAGGCCTGGGACTTACTTCCTGGTTGGGAATTCAAGTAATCATTAATCTCTCATCTATGACATCTTTACTCCCGTTGACAGGAGTGCCGCTTCCTTTTATTTCATATGGCGGATCTGCGCTCGTTGCAAACCTGACGGCAGTAGGGATTTTACTGAATATTTCCAAACAGAATACATAGTTTATGAAACTGAAACCTTTTAAATTGGAAAGATATTTTGCTAAATACGAGTTTTCTGTTAAATATTTGCTCTCAAGTTCGGATTGTGATGGGTTACTTCAAAAAGAACTTCTAGGAATGGCAGATAACGAAACAAAAGAGCTTTGGGATAAATTAACTTTGGGCTATACAGATTCACTGGGTAATCCTCTATTAAGAACCGAGATTGCAAGGTTATATAAAGACATAGATCCAAGCCAAGTTTTAATAGTTGCGCCCGAAGAAGGTATATTTATTGCTTTGAACTCTATTTTAGAAAGAGGGGATCATGTTATCTGTACATTTCCAGAATATCAATCCCTATACGAAGTAGCTCAAGGGATAGGTTGTGAAGTAACCAAGTGGTTGCCAGATGAGGATAATGGTTGGAGATTTGATCCAGAATTTCTAACCCAGAATATAAAACCAAACACAAAGTTAACAGTTTTTAATTTTCCTCACAACCCCACTGGATATTTAACTTCCAAACGAGACTTTGATAGAATTATGGAAATTGCCAAGGAGAGTGGTCTTTATGTTTTTTCTGATGAAATGTACCGGTTTTTAGAATATAATCCTGAAGATAGATTACCTTCAGCTTGTGAAGTTTATGATAAGGCTGTTTCTCTTTTTGGGATGTCTAAAACGTTTGGTCTAGCGGGAGTGCGTTTGGGATGGGTTGTAACAAAGAACGTTGAATTGTACCAGAAAATGGCAACTTTCAAAGATTATACTACTATTTGCAGTAGTGCTCCAAGTGAAATTTTGTCGCTTATTGCTTTAAGGGCAAAGGATGAAATTATCGCAAGACACATTGATAGGATAAAAAGGAATTTAGTTTTATTGGATGCCTTTTTTGAAAAACACAGAGATTTGTTTGCATGGGTAAAGCCTAAAGCTGGAACTATTGCTTTTCCCAGCTTGAATAAAAATTTGAATTCCTACGAATTTTGCCAGAAAGCT
>JAMCTD010000092.1 GCA_023380995.1 Patescibacteria group bacterium | reverse complement strand
TTTTAATCAGGTTATTTTTTCCCCCCGGTCACTGGGCCATTGCCGATGTGGTGGCAGTCGTATCTGAGGGCAAAAAAGAAGTAGCCACCTCAGCCGGCCATGCCCTGGCCCAATCCTCCCCTTTTATGAGCACCCGCCTGGTTCACATGATAGAAAAAAATAACCTGATTAAAAAATATATCGCGGAAAAGAAATTTACTGAATTTGGGCAGTTGGTTGAAGCAGAAGCTTTGGAACTGCATGCCATTATGCTGACTCAAACTCCCCACCTCATCTACTGGACACCTGGCACACTACAGATTATGAAACTGACTTCCCGCTGGCGGACAGAAGGCCTGGAAGTTTATTTCACAGTTAATACTGGCCAAGACATTCATTTAATTTGCAAAGCACAAGATATTGATGAAGTCAAAGCCAAGCTTAAAGAATTAGATTTTGTCAAAGATATTATTGTTAATACCCCAGGAGAAGGGACCAGATTATCCACTAACCATCTTTTTTAAAACTTGTAAAGAAAGTATGGCACATTGGACCCTGGAAGGAGTAAGAGGAATTCCCAAAAGTTTTAGGATCAATTTTTGATCAAACTTTTTAATTTTATTTAAACCTTTTACCTTTTTTACTTGTCCTACTAGTAAACTGGCAGCAGCTTGGGAAATTAAACAGCCTTCCCCTACAAAAGCAGCATCTAACACCTTACCTTTTTCTATCTTAAGATCAATCCCGATACTATCCCCACATAAAGCATTTTCCATTTTGACACTTAAAGTTGCATCTTTTAACTTTCCTTTAAAAGGAGAGTGTTGCCCATGCTGCAGAATAATTTCTTGTGTTAAATCCATAATCTACCCAAACTCTCAACCAACTTATCTATCTCCTCCAAGCTATTATAAATATGAAAGCTGATCCTGGCACTGGCTTTAATCCCTAACCTTTGGTGAAGTGGCATGGCGCAATGCAAACCTGCCCTAACCGCAATCCCCTTTTGATCCAGAAAACTTGCTAAATCATGGGGATGAATACCCTTTATATTAAAAGCAATAATCCCAGCTCTTTTTTGGGGTCCATAAATAGTTAAAGCTTTGATCTTAGAAAGTTTTTTTAAAGCATATTTTGTTAAAGTTTGTTCATGCTGCCTGATTTTTTCTATCCCTAAACTGTTTAAATAATCTATAGCTGCCCCCAACCCAATCACTCCTTCTATATTAGGAGTCCCAGCTTCAAACTTTTGTGGCACATCCAAAAAATCAGCACTTTCCAAAGTTACCTTACTAACCATCCCTCCTCCTGTTAAAAAAGGAGGCAGGCTTTGAGCAATTTCTTTCCTCATCCAAAGCACCCCTACCCCTGATGGGCCCAAACATTTGTGTCCTGAAAAAACATAAAAATCACAACCTAATTTTTTAATATCCACCTTAAAATGCCCTACTGCTTGTGCCCCATCAATTAACACCAAAGCCCCTGCCTGATGTGCTTTTTTAACAATCTCTTCAACAGGATTAATTGTCCCCAAAACATTAGAAACATGGGTAATAGCCACTAAAGAAACCCCTTTTAGCATCTTATCCAGATGAGTAAGATCCAACTCTCCCTTGTCATTTATATCCAAAACAACCAACTTTTCACTTTTCACTTTGCACTTTGCACTTAATTCTTGCCATGGTAAAAAATTACTGTGATGCTCCATCACTGAAACCATTATTTTTCCAGGTTTCTTCCATGTTTTGGCCACTAAATTGATACTTTCAGTAGTATTTTTGGTAAATATTATTTCTTCTCTATCAGCATTAATAAATTTGGCCACTTTATCTCTAACTTGCCCAATGGGACTCTGAGATGGTTTATGGATCGCTCCTGAAAGATTTAGAGGAACAAGGAGTGGTATTTTTAAGCATGGATGAGGGTTTGCAAAAGTATCCTGATTTAGTCAAAGAGTATTTTGGAACAATAATACCAATTTCTGATAACAAATTTGCCTCTTTAAACAGTGCTGTTTGGTCAGGAGGCTGTTTTATTTATGTGCCAAAAGGAGTATCAATCAGTTTACCGCTTCAGGCTTACTTTAGGATCAATGCCAAAAACATTGGCCAGTTTGAACGGACTTTGATTATTGCTGATGAGGATAGTTTTGTTCATTATATCGAGGGTTGTTCTAGTCCTGTGTATACTACTGATTCTCTTCATGCTGGAGTGGTGGAAATTATTGTTAAAAAAGGTGCCAGGGTCCGTTATACCACTGTCCAAAATTGGTCTAAAAATGTTTACAACTTGGTCACTAAAAGGGCAAGGGTAGAGGAGGATGGAGTAATGGAGTGGGTTGATTTTAATAGCGGGTCCAAATTAACCATGAAATACCCTTCAGCTTATCTGGTTGGCAGGGGAGCTAAGGTTGATATGCTGTCCTTGGCAATGGGAGGGGAAGGGCAATATCAAGATGTTGGGGGTAAAGCCATCCATCTTGCTTCTGGGACTTCATCAGTTATTGCTTCTAAATCTATTAGTTTTAAAGGTGGTTTTACTTCATACAGAGGGATGGTCAAAATAGGGGAAGGAGTAAAAGATATCAAATCCAAAACAGTTTGCCAGGCCTTAATTTTAGATGATAAATCTTCTTCTAATGCTTATCCTGCCATTGCAGCAGTAGGTCCAGGTTGTGAAATTTCTCATGAAGCCGCAGTTTCTAAAATATCAGAAGAACAAATCTTTTATTTACAAAGCAGAGGGATAAGTCAAGGAGAAGCAGAAGGGATGATAGTTAATGGGTTTATCAAGCCTTTGGTAAAAGAACTTCCTTTTGAGTATGCTATAGAGCTTAATCAATTAATAAAGATGGAAATGGAAGGAGCCTTTTGATGAAAGTTCAAAGTTCAGAGTCCCGACAAAGTCGAGGACGCTCGACAAAGTCGGCGTTCAGAGTTCAAAATTTGAGAATGGATTTTCCAATCTTACTCAAAAAAGATAGGAGACTTATCTATTTAGATTCTGCTTCAACTGCTTTAAAACCAAAACCAGTTATTGATGCAGTGGTGTCTTTTTATGAAAAATATACTGCCAATATCCACAGGGGTATTTATCAGGAATCAGAACAAGCAACAGAAAGATATGAGCAATTTCTTTCCTCATCC
>JAMCTD010000091.1 GCA_023380995.1 Patescibacteria group bacterium | reverse complement strand
AAAGTATCCTTATAAAAAGAATTACCACCATCAATTACTAAATCACCTGAATCTAGTTTATTAGCTAAATCTCCCAGTACCATATCAATAGCTTCTCCTGCAGAAACCATCAACCAAATCACAACACCGTCATCGCGAGGAGCGTCAACGACTTGTCGATCTTGATTCCTTAATTGTGATACCAACTCATCCAAATTCTCTACAATAGTTAAATTCTCTGAACCACTTTTTAGCTGTTTTGCTTCTTCCTTCAGTTCCTCTCTAGGCTCGGGGGACCTGTTCCATACCACTACTTCTATCCCTTGTTCTAAAAGGCGCAAGACCATATTTTTCCCCATCCTGCCTAAACCAATATACCCAATTTTCATAATGACCTGACTGTACTAAATCTTATTCTAACTTTCAATATGCAATCCTTTAGCAAACTGGCTATAATTTGAACATGGTTAAATTAATTGTTTTGGATGTGGATGGAGTAATTGTAGGGCACAAACATGGAACTAATTTTCCTTATCCTAGCCAAAAAATTATTGACATATAACTTATAGTGAAGTAATATTCTCTTTTATGATAAAAGGACCTGAAGGAACAGCTGAAATTACTCAACCCTGGAAGTTTATGCTTGCAAACTCACTTAGAATGGGAGCTAGCGACGACATCATAGAACTGCTAGAAACTGGTTTAGTAGCAGCAGGCGAGGCTTCATCACATGAACTTAAACAACTTAAGAGTAGAACAAAACGTGATCTTTCAATTGCTTCTTTACAACTGGCAGAAGTAGTGCGGAATGGAGCAGCTAAGGATCCTGACAGACGTAGAATTATCGCGGTTCAGCAATATTTAATAAATCCATACGGTGAACAAGTTATTGCTCGTGTTTATGCAGCTCTAGGTATTCCTTTAGACATACTACAAATAAGATATGAAAAAGGCATGCAATTTGTAGATAGAGCAACCATAACTCCATTGGGATTCTCGCTTCGAGAGTTTAGAGGTATTAGCTTTAAAGAACCTTACTATGATCAACCTATTATAGCTTTAGAAGCACATCCCACAAGGCGTTAAAAACTAAGTTACAACCTCAGGGGTTGCAGGCTAAACTGTTCACAATAAACATACGGCCGTGAGGTTATTGTGAACAAGACAGTTTTAGCTTTTTAGTTCTGTGTAAACTACTAACCTGTTTGAATAGTTCCTGCTGCCTGTATTCCAAACTCCAGTACAAGTAATTAAGTTTAGTTTAGGCTTATCACTGCTGCCAAAAACTTCCTGAAGGGGAACTTGGTCAAAAGGATAAGATTGAACTGAAACCACCTCAAAAATTAAAGTTTTGCCTGCCTCATCTGTCACAATTACCTGATCACCAATTTCTAATTTATCTATGTCATAAAATACAGCTGGGGCTCCTGTAACAGTATCCAGATGCCCATCCAACACTGCACTTCCCTTCTCCCCAGGCTTATACCCCAAACTATACCAGCCTACATCAGCAGACTTTTTGGGAACATCCATTTTACCGCTGCTATCTTCTCCAACTTGCTCAACAACTGCATCAACCCCAATTTTAGGAATAGTTATAGTTTTTGGGGGTAAAATTTGCTCCTTTGGTGCCTCCGTAACTTGAACTTGTTTTTGCACCCCTAATGCAACCTGAGGCTGGGGGCTTAAGTCATGCTTTATGCTCCCAGTCCAATGCAAAAACCCCAATCCCGTACCTACCCCAATGAAAGCAAAAACAATTATTATTAGAGCGGCAGATAATTTTTTCATTGATAAACTTCAGGCCCGGCCTAAGTTGAGATCGGACCTGCAATTTTACCACATTCATGTAAACTGAATGTTGTCTACTACAACCCTGTTTAGCTTAACGGACAGCCATTCCTGTTGCCGGAGCAGCAGATGGTACTTGTGGTGAAGCTGTTGGACTTGGAGACATAGTTGGGCTGGGCGTAGCTGTTTGAGCCATAACTACACCAATTGTTAATCCAAAAGCAGCAACCAAAGTGCCTAATGCAATGATAGCTTTTTGAACCATTTTTTTATTTCACCTCCTTTTAAAATAAATCTATTTTTCAATACTACAAGTCTACGACTCTAAATTTAGGAATGAATAAAGATTTAGTAAGAGATAAGTGATAGATTTTAAATGAGTTGATCTTTAACATTATTAGTGATAAGTTTAATGAAGTTAATATGTACTTAGTATTTGATATTGGCGGGACAAATATGAGGCTTGCTGTCTCTTCAGATGGTAAAACTATTAAGGAATCAAAAATAGTTCCAACCCCCCAAAATTTTGAGCAGGGCATCCAAACTATTAAACAAGTGGCAGATGAACTTTCAGGAAGAGACAAAATAGACAAGATAGCAGGAGGAGTGGCAGGTCCGATGGATAAAGATAAAACCTGTTTAGCCACAAGCCCTCAAATTCCCGGATGGATTAACAAACCTTTAAAATTTGAGTTGGAGAGTGCTTTTGGTTGCCCGGTAGGCTTAGAAAATGATACTGTGATGGGTGGCATAGGCGAGGCTGTAAAAGGAGCAGGCTCGGGTAAAAGAGTAGTAGCTTATTTGGCCATAGGGACAGGAGTAGGTGGAAAAAGAGTCGTTGATGGGAACGTTTCTAGCGATAGTTTCAATTTTGAACCCGGACACCTGCTTATAGGGGCAGTTGCGGTAGTAGCAATTGCTGCTGGTTTGGCACTTGGATTGGGAGGAAAAGATTCAGCTGAGAAAGTAGTAATTGAGTTAAAACATAAACTTTCCGGTTTGGATAAAGAATAGAAACGGAAATTGGGTGGAGTTTTGGCAAAGGCAGCATAAAGCTACTTAAGGTATTCTAAGGCTCCATATAAACCAGCATCATCACCAAGCGTGCCTCTGACTAGTTGTGGAGGTTGTGGGAAAATTGTCAAAAATTGTTTTAGGTAAGTTGCTACCTTTTCTAAAGGTATACTTTGGGTAACACTGCCACCCAGGACTATAATATCCGGATACCAAAGGACAGTAA
>JAMCTD010000090.1 GCA_023380995.1 Patescibacteria group bacterium | reverse complement strand
CCCTGGTAACTATTGCAATGGTTTCTTACCAGCATAGAACATTACCTATTATAAATCTTAAATCTCTTTTGGAACCAAGGTAGGTTCTACCTCGCATTTTTTAGCTTTAAATGTTATATTTTAAGCTATGAAGAAAAGGATTCTTACAGGGGATAGGCCAACAGGGAAGTTGCATGTAGGTCATTATGTGGGTAGTTTGAAAAACAGGATAAAACTGCAGGATGAATATGAATGTTTTTTTATCATTGCAGATTTACATACTTTAACTACTAAACCTGAAAATACTGGTAAGTTAAAAGAAAACATTTACGAAATGGTCCTGGATTATTTAGCTGTGGGCATTGATCCTAAAAAGGCCACTATTTATATTCAATCCCAAATTCCAGAAGTAGCAGAGCTGGCCATTATTTTTGGCAACTTAACCACTGTCCCAAGACTTGAGAGGATGCCTACTTTAAAAGATGTGATGCGTGATGCTGATATCCAAATCCCTTCTTATGGACTGCTTGGTTATCCAGTGCTTCAGGCAGCAGATATTTTAATGGTTAAAGGAAATCTGGTGCCGGTAGGTAAAGATCAGGTGTCTCATGTTGAAGTTACCAGGGAAATAGCAAGGGATTTTAATAGGACTTACCCTTCGACAAGCTCAGGGCAAGTGGTGTTTCCAGAGCCACAAGCTTTGGTGGGAGAAGTACCCACACTTCCTGGTATAGATGGGGCTGGTAAGATGAGTAAATCTGCAGGTAATGTCATTAATCTATCAGATTCTGAGCAAGAGGTAGAAAAAAAGGTAATGAGTATGTATACAGACCCTACCAGAATCAGGGCAACTGACCCAGGACATGTGGAAGGGAACCCGGTGTTTGTTTATCTGGATGCTTTTGGAGCAGAAGCTGATAAAGAGAAAATAAACCAGTATAAAGAACTCTATAGGACAGGCCAAGTGGGTGATATTGAGGTCAAAAAGTATCTGGCTAAAATATTGAATAATTTCCTGGATCCTATCAGAAAAAAGAGAGCTGAGTATGAAGAGCAACCAGAGTTAGTAGAGAAAATATTGAAAGAAGGAACTGAGAAAACAAGAGCAGAAGCCCAAAAAACTTTGGCAGAAGCAAAAAGGGCAATGAGAATAAATTACTTTGATTAATGATTTAAGATCATTATTCATTAATCCTTAATCATGATTACATATGACGATTTTGTTAAAGTTGAACTAAAAGTTGGAACTGTTTTGGAGGCAGAAAGCATAGAGGAGTCTGAAAAACTCATTAAGCTAAAGGTGGATTTGGGAGAAAGCGAGCCCAGACAGATTTTGGCTGGGGTTAAACAATGGTATAAACCAGAAGACTTGATAGGTAAACAAGTGGTAGTGGTGGCCAATTTAGAGCCTAGAATGATAATGGGATTGGAATCCCAAGGTATGCTTTTGGCAGCCGACGGTAAAAAACCAGTGTTTTTAAAGCCTTCTTCCAAGACCCCCCCCGGGCACAAAAATCAGATAGTTGTAGGGTAGCAATTTGAGCGTGAGTGTGCTAAAATTCCCTTTGTTATGGCAAACGGCAAAAAGAAAATTAACCTCAATAAAAGAATCTTCTCTGTTTTTAAAGGTGCAATAATTTATGTTTTAATTGCTTTGGCTGCCTTAATTTTCTTCTATCAGATTTCAGGCGGGCCAACTACTTCTGGAGAAGTTCCAATCTCACAAATTATTAGCGAAACAAAGGATGGTAAGGTTGAAAAAATCTCTTTAGAAGGAGATAAGGTTACAGCTTTCCTTAAAGGTTCTGACCAAAAGCTTGTTTCCCGCAAGGAATCCGGTGAATCTATTTACAAAATCCTGGAATCTTCCGGTGTTGATCCTAAAATAGTTACTATAGAGATAAAAGATTTGTCTTTTCAGCAAGCCTGGATTGGTGTTTTGTCAGCAGTCTTACCAATTTTAATATTGGTGGGTCTGATGTTTTTGCTTTTTAGAAACGCCAGGGAAGCAGGCCAAGGTATTTTTTCTTTTGCGCAATCCAGGGCCAGGCTTTTTACCAAAGACCAACCTCAAATTAAATTTACCGATGTGGCAGGAGCAGAAGAGGCCAAACGGGAGCTTTCTGAGGTAGTGGAATTTCTAAAAACTCCTGATAAGTTTAAGGCTTTGGGAGCAAGGATTCCTAAAGGAGTGCTGATGGTGGGTCCGGCTGGAACTGGTAAAACCTTGCTGTCTAGGGCAGTAGCAGGTGAAGCCGGAGTGCCATTTTTCTCCATTGCAGGTTCAGAGTTTATGGAAATGTTGGTAGGTGTGGGTGCTGCCAGGGTTAGGGATATGTTTGCCCAGGCCAAAAAAGCATCTCCGGCCATAATTTTTGTAGATGAAATTGAATCAATTGGTAGGCAAAGAGGTATGGGTATTACCGGCGGACATGATGAGAGGGAGCAAACTTTAAACCAAATCTTGGTTGAAATGGACGGATTTACCCCTAATGATCGTGTGATAGTATTGGCAGCTACCAATAGGCCGGATCTTTTGGATGCAGCTTTGGTCAGGCCTGGCCGTTTTGACAGAAGGGTTGTTTTGTCTTTGCCAGATTTAGCGGAAAGAGAAGCCATTATTAAGTTGCATATGAAAGGGAAACCTTTTACTAAAGAAGTTAGCACCGAAAAATTAGCCAGGCGGACTGTCGGCTTTTCCGGAGCGGATTTGGCCAATATGTTAAATGAAGCAGCTATTTTGGCAGCGCGTGAGAGTAAAACTGCCATAGATAATAAAGATTTGGAAGAAGCAGCTACCAAAGAGAAATTAGGGCCCCAAAGAAAAAGAATGCAATCTGAGCATGATAGAAAATTGGCAGCTTATCATGAAGCAGGGCACGCAATTGTCGGGCATTTTCTTAAAAACGTTGATCCGGTACACAGGATTTCCATTGTCTCAAGGGGTATGTCCGGGGGGCACACCTTGTTTCCTCCAACAGAGGATAGGTCTAATGAAAGTAAATCCAGGTTAGTGGAACAAATTACAGCAGCTTTGGGAGGACAAGCAGCAGAAGATTTAATTTTTAAAGACATCTCAACAGGCGCAGCCTCTGATATAGAAGTTGCCAGCAATATTGCCAGAGCAATGGTAACCCAATACGGAATGTCTTCTTTAGGACCTCTTAGTGTCAGTCCCAGGCCCATGTTTGGAACCTGGAGGGGGATGGATGAGGGTTCAGAGCTTTCTCCAAAGCTACATGATGCAGTAGATGTTGAAATTAAAAAGATAATAGACAGTAGTTATAAAAATGCCCAGGATCTGTTAAGAAAACATAAAACTAAACTGGATGCTGTAGCCAAAGCTTTACTGGAAAAAGAAACCCTGGAAGCTGATGAGTTTGAGGATATTGTAGGTAAGAAAAAAAGTTAGCCAGTAAAATGGGAAGACCAGATTTTGAACCACCAGGAAATTCAGAACCAGATAAGTTAACTCTAGAAGAGGTGCGGGATTGCAGGTCACTAATTAGTAAATTATGGGGAACAATGGATCAAGGACATAAAGATCAAGTATTTGATGGATTAACAAATGGAGAAACAGTTCAATTGGTAGGGGCGATTCCAAGTCCTCCAGCAGAAGAACTCGAGGATATGATGAAGGCAGCCAGGCAAGGTTTTTTAGGAAAAAGCCCTTGGTTAGATCTTGTAGAGATGGAGCCTGATATTGCTAAATCGATATTAGATAGTTCCGAGTACGTTCAATTACTTCAGAGACATGCTCAAGAAGTAAGTGAATTGATAGCTAGATTAAAAGTATTGCCACCGCTGGCTCCAGAAGGTCCAATGAGGAACTAGCGCAGGAATGACATTTAGCGGATTTTGTGGGGGATAGCAGTGCTGTAACTTGACTTACTGGTTTTAAAGCCCAGCTTTGATCCTAAAACTTTAGAAGCATTAAGGATTTCGATACCTAAAAGTTCTCCTTTTTTATTCAATTCCACGCCAATTCCTGGAGCTACTTCTTTATATTCTTCTTCAGGGCCGTTTTTGATGTTTAGCCACAAAACATCGGTTTTTTTATCGTAATAGATTTTCTGGTTAATCTTCTTCATTTTCTGTCCACCACCAATTGAACAGTTTATTTATAATCTCTTGTCTGCTAATAGGATGAATTGTAATTATTTGAATTTCATCACTAATTATATCATAGGCGACGGCCATCAGTCTTAACTTTTTATTATACAGAAGTTTTCTGACTGCAATAAAATGACCTGTTAAATTATCAAAATATTTAGTATCAGGTTTAATTAATATTTTACTAGGATAATTTTGGGGGATTTCTCTTTGTTCAAGACGGATTTTTAAATGAGGTTGCAAAACAATTTTCACTAAGATTAATCTTAGCATAGTAAAAGTTGCCCAAAGCAGGTTAAAAGGATAGAATAGGGAAGTGAGAATAATTCAAAGTTCAAAGTCCCGACAAAGTCGAGGACGCTCGATAAAGTCGGCGTTCAAAGTTCAAAGCTGGAAGGCAGCTTTAATCTTTCCATTATTCATTATTCATTATTCATTATTCATTATTCCTGTTTATGCCCAAGAAAGTAGTTTGAGACCGGCTCAAATTGACCCTGCTTCTCCTTTATATTTTCTAAAATCAGTCCGTGAGCTTTTGGAGTTGAAATTTGCCAAAACTAATGATGTTAAAGCTGATTATGAGTTGAAATTTGCCACAAACAGGATAGCTGAGGTTAAAAGTTTAGCTTTGTCTTCCCGCCAGGATTTAATCCAGCCTACCCTTGAACATTATTGGTCAAGTCTAGGGCAGTTAATAGGAAGGGCTAATTTAAAAGATGAAAGTATAGCAGCTAAGGTTACTCAAGCAGCAATTATGCAGATGGATATCCTGCAGGCAGTTTATAGCCAAGTTTCAGACCCTTCAGCTATACGTTCCATTAGAACTACAGTTTATAGATTATCTGAATGGGATCTTAATCTCAGTCAAAGGCTTAGCTTGCTTAAAAACTATGATCTTGCTCAAAGAATTACTGCTTCAAAGCTATCCGGATGCAGCTTTTTATCAAAAGAAGCCTCATCTTCAGCCTTAAATCAAGTTGAAAAATTTGTGCTTATTAATAGGTCAAAGGCGTGTTGGGGAAATTAAAAGTTAATCTTTTTTGATTGTTTTGTGGTAATAATTTAAAAGATCATCTGCGACCTTATCAACAGAATACGGCTTTATGAGTTCCAGTGATTTTTTCCTCATCTGATTTGCCAATTTTTCATCAAACAAAATCTTCTCAATCTTTTCTGCCAATTCTTTGGTATCTCCGGGTTTGACTAAAAACCCGTTTGACGAAATTAATTCTATTAATCCTGCTTGTTTTACTCCTATAATAGGTAGTCCGTGCATTTGTGCTTCCAGTACTGCCATTGGATTGTTTTCCATGGTGCTGGCTGTTGCAAAAACATCACCTAAATATAAAAGACCGGAAGAAATCAGAGTTTGATGGTCCATAAATCCTGTGAATATAGTCTGTTTTTCAATCCCAATTTTTTTGGTTAATTTGACCAATTCCTTTTTAGCCGGGCCATCACCAATTATAAACAGGCTGATATTGGAGCGAGTTTTCGTTAAAAGATGGAAAGCCTTAATCAGCAGATCAACATTTTTTTCATAGGATAATCTGCCAAAGTGTAATATCACTTTTTCTTTTAAGCCATACTTCCTTTTGAGACTGTTTTTGGTTTTTTCAGATAACAATTCAGGTTGTTTTGAGGTAACACCGTTAGGAAGATACATAATTGGTTTTTTAAAGCCTCTTTTTCTCAATTCCTCAACTAACATTTTTGAAGGAGCCAGAATCAAATCACACTGGGCAAACATAAAATTTAAATAGTGTTCCACTACGTTATCAACAATTTTTACTGCCAGCTCGTATTTTAACCAACGCAGATATGCTGAATCAGGAAGATAGACATGGACAGTGCCCACCAAGGGTTTATTTAATAATTTTGCTGCCATGATTGCATCCATGCCAACTGTTAAAGGGGAGTGCAGGTGAATAATGTCAGGTTTAAACTTTATTAGATATTTGATAACCCGGGGCAGTCCAAATACGCCAAGTTTAAATTCCGGATAAAGCAGGGCCGGAATGGTAGGCAAGTGGACCACTTGGACATTTTCAGCTTTAAATTTTTCTCTTTTAATGTTATCTAATTTGGGAGTAAAAATTAAAACATTGTGCCCCTTTTTGCCTAAGGCAGTAGCCTGGTTTGCCAAAGCTGTTGCTACTCCGTTTATTTGAGGCAAGAAAGTATCTGTAAAGTATGCAATTCTCATACAGCTGATTATATCAGGAATGGTTTTAATTTGTTCCCATAGAAGGTATATTGATAGTATGGCTAAATTCCTATTGGGTATTTTGGCGTTTATTGTTGTGGTAATCTTAGGCAGCATAGTTTTTGAAAGAATTTATCCATATCCTAAAATTAACTATGGTGTTACCTTTTCTCCTGGATATGCCAGTTTTTTAAAATTAGATTGGCAGAAGATTTATATTCAGATGCTGGATGATTTAAAAGTTAGGAATTTGAGGGTTCCCAGTTATTGGGATGTATTGGAGGCAAAACAAAATCAGTTTGATTTTTCCCAGACAGATTTTATGTTGGATGAGGCAGCCAAAAGACAAGCTAAAGTGGTTTTAGTGGTAGGTATGAGGCAACCACGTTGGCCAGAATGTTTTGTTCCTGGCTGGGCAAAAAATTTATCTGAAGAGATGCGCAGACAAAAGATTTTGCAATTTGTTCGAAGGGTTGTGGACAGATACAAGGAGCATCCGGCAATTTGGGCTTTCCAGGTTGAAAATGAGCCATTTTTGCCGTTTTTTGGGGAAAATTGTAAAGTGGCTGATGCAGGTTTTCTAAAATCAGAAGTAGATTTAGTCAAATCGTTAAGCAATAGAAAAATTATCGTTTCAGATTCAGGAGAGTTAGGTGCTTGGGTTGTACCAATGCAACTTTCAGATGTTTTTGGAACTACTCTTTACCGGGATGTTTACAATCCAGTTATGGGTTATTTCTCCTATCCTGTACTGCCATATTTCTATTATCTGCACTCACAAATAATAAAGAATATCTTTGCTCCCAGAAACGAAAAAACTGTCATTATCGAGTTACAAGCAGAGCCTTGGTTTGCTAAGGGACAGGCTTTTCAGGATGTTTCCGGACAGGTAAAACTGTTTCCCCTTAGTAAAATGGAGTCTTATGTAAATTATGCTAAAAAAACTGGTTTTGATGAGGTGTATCTTTGGGGAGCAGAGTGGTGGTATTTAATGGCAGAGCATGGGTATCCAGAGTATTTAAACTACGCCAAAACACTGTTTAGGTAACCTTTGGAGTATAATATAGGATATGACCGAACGCAGTGGAGAAGTTGAACAAGGATCTTCTCAGGGACCTGCCAGGATTTCAAGAAGATCTTTTTGCAAAAGAGCAGTAGCTGCAGGATTGGGAGTTGCAGCGGTTGGAGCTGGAGTTTTTATGGCTGCAGAAAGATTAGGACAACCTAAAAAAGATCAAGCTTCTAAAGCAAATAATGAAGAGCAAGTCGTATCAAATGAAAGCTTGAGTGTTTTTGGAAATTGGTTTGTCTTCCGCAAAGCAAATATCGATGCCAAATCAGCAGAGATTAAGCCTAACTTGAAACCTGTTTTTTCAAAAGAAGGCCAGCAAATTGGACAGGTTGTAGAAGTAAGCTTAGAAGCAAATCCTCAAGAAAATCAAGCATCATTAGACTTCATCTTTAATAAAGGTACAGGAAAGTACCTTCCTTCAACTAATGGTTGGCAGTCATGGGCAAATTCTGTGATAGCAGGACAGTCTATAACAATAGGTCCTTTGGCAGTAAGTCCCACAGATAAATTAGTTGGTATGCATCCTTCTTATGAACA
>JAMCTD010000089.1:1096-6689 GCA_023380995.1 Patescibacteria group bacterium | reverse complement strand
AGCGGTGGAACTATCAATAATGTTTCTTATGCCTTGCCAACCGCCTGTATTTTTAACTGGAATCAATACGGAGCAGAGGGAATAACGATAAATTTTGTCAATCCGACACCTGTTTTACCTGCCCAAAACGGAGCTGCACCAAAAGTTGTAAATAGGTCAATCGGAGGATTAACTAACCTTACCAAGTGTTTTTTCTACGACGCTTCGGCTGATACTTATACTGATTACACGACTGCCTCAACCAACGCTACCGCTGATGATGTGCCTTTAAACGGAGATGTCGGAGATTGTTTATATTTTAATAACTCTACCTGGCAAAACTACTGGCAGATTGCTTTAGCGTTTACAATTACTAACCAGTCTAATGATTACGTTTACGCTTGGGCAGGTAAAACAGGTGTCGGATTGACAAAATTTATCGTTATTCCCTCTGCTCCGTATTGATTCCAGTTAAAAATACAGGCGGTTGGCAAGGCATAAGAAACATTATTGATAGTTCCACCGCTTGAATAAATTGCCCAGATATAAGCTCCAGGATCGGAGATTCTTAAATTAGTCGGGTAACTTGCAGGAAAAGGAGAAGTAATTAGTCCTCCCTGAACAGTGCATTTATTACAAGTTAAGTTGGTAAAATACCCAGACCTGTTAAAAACCGATACCCCTATCCACTCTCCATAAGTTATCCCCAGATAAGAGTTAAAAGTTCTTTGATAACCATTGACATAGTTATTAAACGAGCCCAACACTCCGCCATAAAACTTAGTATTTCCAGCAGACGTTACCAAACAGTTTGTTCCCAGTCTGGTGCAGAAAAAGATAGACGAATGATCTTTCCAGCCGTCTGTTCCGACCTTAGTCCCTGCTTCTAAATAATAAATAAGGTGTCCGCCAGCACACCCATTGCCTATAAACACTTGCTCGTTAGTAGTTTTTAAACGTGAGGCAATATTTATCCTCATATTGTTAAACTTATAAATAGAAGAAGCTGGTTTACTTGCTCCGATTTCAGGAGCAGAGGCGACTACATAGTTATACACATCTTCAAAAGTGGCAGGAGTAGCGTCTGTTCCCCCATTGATAGTAAAGTATCCATCTCCTACCTGCGGTGCTGAAGTTTGGTTTGCTCCTCCCTCGGTAATTGTCGTAATAGCAGTTATGCGGTATCTAATCCAGCCATAAGTCGCAACACCATTAACCGAATAATCAACTGACATTCCTGCCTGAACAGGAAAGATAATCGTATTTGCACCCGTAACTGTAAACCCTGCTGTGGGATCAGTTAAGTCGTGGCAAGTTTCCCAGCCGTTTAAAGTTCGGTATTCCCAAACACCTGTGATACCTGTTCCAGCAATTGCTGTTCCGACATTTACTTTAAGATTTGCAAATCCACCACTATTAGCACCAGGGGAAGAAAAATAGATAGCGTCATTGACTACCGCAGCGTTATCAAAATAATCAAAAACTGCTGTTCCAGCTAAATTAGCGGAAAAGGTTACACCACCACCTGTAGCTCTATAAACATGAACACAATTAGCGTAGGCATTAGGATAATTGAAAGTAACTGCCATAATTAAAAGGTTGCACTAAATAATCCATAAGTTTTACTTGCCCTATTAGTCACCACCCTGTATTTGCTAGTCCAGTATTCTCTGGAAAATCCAGTCTTACTATGACAACTCGGACATAGCGAAATTAGATTATTAATATTTATATTATTTTTATCATAGTCTATGTGGTGAATACTCAAAGACCGCTTCAGAGTAGCTTCTATTGCTCCACATCCTTGACACAAATGATTATCTCTGTCTCGTATCATCGCCTTGAACTTTCTATTAAATTCTACTGGATAATGCCTATTTGCGTTTAGGAAATTATAGCGAGGGTGATTTTCTCCACACTGAAACAGACTACTAGAAGCGACAACCCCCCTTCTTTGTGCTTCAACCATACATTTTTTTGAACAAAATCTATGTTTATGCCCCTTATGCGGAAACTCTATCTCGCACACTTCACATCTCCATAAATCTGGATATTTTTTATTCCACGCTTTCATTATCCCCTTTGTCCCTTTATTCCAAACATCTCTAGTTTTTGTCATTTGATACCATCTAGAAGAATTTCTTGCTTTATCTGTCGGCAATCCAAGCAATACTCTCCTATTGCTGATAGCAGCAACTGTGCGACCAAGTTGTTCGGAAATTTCATACTTAAAAAGCTTTCCATAATTCTCTTTTAAAAAGGCATCTTCTTCTTTAGACCAATATTTCATCTAGAATACCTCCGAAAACTTACTAAATGATTTGCTGCCACGATTAGTCCAAGCTGTCGCTACATCGGAAGTTCCTGCCACATAATCTGTTACATGGGTTGATAAAGTTTCCCTTGAGATATACCAGTTGCCGTCTTTATCCTCTCCGCAGTAGTAGTAAAGGGTAGCGGTTGTTTCATCAGCGTAGAAAGAGTATTTGTCTAGGGGGTTTTGATTATCGGAAGTGGCCAAAGTTGCCAACGTGGCTTCGGTAGCTTTGTCTGACTGTCCTAATGCTGGTGAACTAAAACCGCTCATTGCTGTGTATTCTCCGTTTGATCCTTAGAAATTTCTATAACTCGAACATTGTTACCAGCTTGCTCTGCTATTCCGTAAACTTTTAAATTGTAGCCTGCGTCTATTGCTGGAGAGTAAGAATTGGCTGGAATTGGAAACCCATTTCCAGTCGTAACATCAGATCCCCCAATATAAATCATATTACTACTATTGTTATAAATAATCATACTTCTGCGGTTAAATAATTGTCCATAGTTTGGCAATAACACAGCAGCTACTCCAACCGTATTGCTGGTAGTCTTTGTAAAACCTTGTAGCGGGTTTATGTTTATATTGGTAACAGGTTGGGGAGTTAACTGCATTGGAAAATTTGTAACCTCTACTTTTTTAGACCTAAGATCCTCGTCAACATTTGTCAACTGGGTGATTCCATCATTGATATTTTCCAACAATGACAACATTGGAGTAAAATCAACTGGAGCCTCTTTTTGAACAGGAACGGATAATAGAACCTTTAACTCTTCCAGAGATTTAACTATTGGGGAAATATCTAGTTTTTCCCCTTCTTTAATTTTAGGAAGATTAACAACCTCAACCTTTCCCTCAATTTTTGCTATCTTGGGAGCTTCTGGTTTTGGCTGCGATAGTATTTTTTTCAAATCCTTAAACTCGTTTATTAATGTGTCTATTTCATTTACCGAAATTCTATCTAGTGGTTCTGGGATTTTTATGCTATTAATGGAATTTAGTAGTTGTGAATTTTGCTCTTCATTTAATCTAATTTCTTCTGGAAACTGTGGAATCTCCCATCCATCTATGGACTCTTTTATCTTAGATAATTCATCTGAAGAATTAAGCTTTGCCAACTCTTTTCTAATATCTTTAAGGGAAGCAAGAAGAAACAAAGTCAACTTCATATGGGTATCACTTGTTTTCCCGACTTTATTAATGGGATCAATTATAGCCTCGTGATTCGGCTCAGGCTTCTCTTTTATAGAATTGTTTATATTCTCCAATTTGCTGTGGATTTCTTTATTTTTCCTTGACTCAAAGTATCTTTTTCTAGCTATTAAATCTATCATAACCCTAACTCTCCTCTCAGCTTTGGAGACAACCCAGACGTTACCTTTTGATAATATGGATGCTCTTCTGGCTTAGAAACATTGCTGGCTCCAGTCCCTCCAGTATTATAAGCAACTATTCCTCTTTTTGGACCCAGGTTTTTAATATGTCCAGCCACTGTTTTGGCAAGCCATGGTATCGCAAAGTTAAGATCCAATGCCTGCTTATCCGTAATTTCTGGATGAGCCGCAGAATTTATTTGGGCAGGACCCCTATCATAGGTTCCGTTAGTGTTATAGTTATATCCAGGATCACGAGAAAAACCGTGTTCACTAAACAAAGTTGAAGCAATAAGTGCTGGATGAATTTTATATTGCTGTGCCGCCTGATAAATTAGCTGTTTATAATCCTCTGGGATGTTACGGGTTGTTATGAAATCATTAAGCATCGGTGTTGGTGTTGGCATCGTTGTTGGAGCAACCACTTGTTGCCTAACGGGCTGACGAACTACTGCTTGTTGAGGGAGAGTTGGGGCTCCATTCCTAAACAAATTAACCCATTTAGCAATATTGTTGGCTGCTGTCTCTTGATAGTTTTGATATCCAGAACCGCCTTGCACATGCTGGATAACCCCAGACTGAGGAACAGGCGACTGAACTCCAACGGGCAAATTTCTAGTAACCAACTGATTGTTTGGAATAGGGGATTTTAGATCATAGGGATTACCAGGCGCACTAAAAAAATTTACTGCCCTTTGCCCTCCACCCAGAATAGCCTGTAATAGCTTTGCAATTTCATCCATGTCATTGATTTATTCCTGGCAATCTTACTCCTAACTGCTGCAAGACACTGTTGATATTCATTTTTGCCCCAGTATCATAAGTTTTCCCAGCGGTATTTTCTAAAATTGATTTCAATGCTTCTTTGGCTCCTGGCGAGGATAACATTTGCATTAATTTAAAATACCCAATGACTCCACCAGCAGCACCACCACCGATACCAAGACCTGGAAGACCGAGTAAGTTTCCGCCCACTCCACCCGCTATCATTCCTGGAACCGTAGTCGCTAATCCAACAGCGGTATGCAAAGATTTAGGAGATACTTCTTTTACTCTGTTTATAGACTCCTGAATTGCTTCTGGGGTATATTGCTTAGCAATCGAACCAGACTCAGAATTTTTTATAAGATTATCCTTAACTGAAATTAACTCGCTCATTTCTTTATTAATTGTTTTTACTCCTTGTGGGACACCGCTTGCATCCTCAATGTATTGTCTAATGGTACTATAAAGTTTTCTATGCAATGGACTCTCATTGTAATATTCTCCCAATGCCCTCTTAATTTGATTAACAGTAGATAAACTAACTGGATATTTACCACTGATTAAATCCTCAACTGTCGCTGGTGTATTTATACCTCCGTTTCTTGCTGCATCAGCTTGAACTTGCTTCATCATCCATATTTCAAATGGTTGAATATCGGGCACCTTTGGACTAGGGGGTGAATCTCTTATTACTTTCATTAATTTGGGAAATATATCCTGAGAAGGAACTTGAACTGCTTCATTCTGTAATATCTGTTGTAAAACATCTTCTTTTTGTTTTAACAAAGTATCCGTTCTGTCTATCGCATTAAATAGATGTTCATTGGTTAAAGCCTCATTTTGTTTTATAATTCCATTTTTTAAAGCAAAATCAACATTCTTAAAACCTACCATCTTTTCCTGTACGGCTCTATATAATTGCACAGCTTTCTTAGCTGGCTCCTCTATTAAGACTTTGGTTAAGTCTTTAGGAATTGTTTTTCCTGCATATTGCAATGGAGCCGAAACCAACTTGCTTGCTCCTGGTATTATTGTATTTAGTGCGATAGACAGAACGGATACTTTGTTAAAACAAAAAGAAGATGTTTTACAACAGATATTACAGAATGAAGCAGTTCAAGTTCCTTCTCAGGATATATTTCCCAAATTAATGAAAGTAATT